>CAYZWR010000042.1:0-25781 GCA_964481735.1 uncultured Thermoanaerobaculia bacterium | reverse complement strand
GACACGCCGGGCTGCACCAAGCAGGCCTGCAGCCTGCGCGACGCCTACGCCAAGCTGACCGACCAGGGGATCCGGGTCTTCGGCGTCTCTTCCGACGACGAAGCGGGCCAGCGCGCCTTCCGCGAGAAGTACAAGCTGCCGTTCACGCTGCTCGCCGACAAGGAGAAGAAGGTGATGGACGCCTTCGGCGTGCCGCACACCATGGGCTTCGCCAAGCGCCAGGCGTTCCTCTTCAAGGACGGCGCGCTGGTCTGGCGCGATCTCGAGGCTTCGACCGCGGAGCAGGCGGCCGACGTCCTCGCCGCGGTGGCCGAGCTCTCCAAGAGCTGAGCTCCGCGGAGCGGTGTGGCTCGCGGCCGCCGCGCCGGTGCGGCGCGGCTGCGATAAGCTCGCTGCAACGGCTCCCGGAGTCCGGGGGCCGATCGCCGCACCAGCCCGAGACATCAGCCGTCAGGAGATCGATCGCATGGAGATGACGCTTGCCATCCTGAAGCCGGACACCGTCGCTGCCGGAAACGCCGGCAAAGTCCTCGCCCACCTCGAGGGAGAGGGTTTCACCCTGCGCGGCCTGCGCGTGGTTCACCTCACCGCGGCGCAGGCGCAGGCCTTCTACGCGGTGCACCGCGAGCGCCCCTTCTACGCCAGCCTGGTCGCGTTCATGACCGAGGGACCGGTGGTGCCGGTCGCCTTGGAGCGCGCCAACGCGGTGGCCCACCTGCGCGAGGTCATGGGTGCGACCGACGTCGCCAAGGCGGCGCCGGGCACGCTGCGTCAGCTCTACGGCAGCTCGATCGAGCGCAACGCCATCCACGGCTCCGACTCGCCTCAGAACGCCGCCCAGGAGCTCGCCTTCTTCTTTTCGCAGAGCGACCTGATCGCCGCGCGCTGAGCGCCGGGAGCGCCCTCAGGGCGAAGTCTCGCTCCAACGGCTGGTGCTGCCGGCGTTGAATCCGTCGACGAAAACCGCCGCCTCGTCGAGGTCGAGCCGCCACGCCCCGCGCCCGTAGGTGCCGGCCACGAGGACGTGGGGATCGTCGTCGATCTCCAGGTCGGTGACCGGCACGCCGAGCGGCATGCCGTCGAACAGCGGCGTGAAGCTGGCGCCGTAGTCCAGGCTCACGTAGACCCCGAGATCGTTGGCGGCGAAGACGCGGTGCGGCGCGCTGGGATCGACCGCCACGGCGTTGGTCGGCAGATCCGGCAGCCCGGCGCCGACCGCCGACCAGCTGCCGCCGCTGGTCTCCGAACGGTAGAGCTTGGCGCCGCCGAAGACCCCGCGGGTCGCGTAGACGCGGTTGGGCGCCAGGGGATCGGCTTCGACGTCGGTGACGTAGCCCCCGGGGTAGTCGCCGGTGACGTCGGCGAAGGACGGCAGGACCGCGCCGGCGTTGTCCGAGCGGTGCAGGTGTCCGTCCTCGGTGCCGGCGTAGAGCCGGACCGCGCCGATCGATACCGGCTCGAGCACCGAGATCGAGCCGCTCACCGCGAGGTCCCCCGAGATGGCGGTCCAGGCCGGCGAGCAGCCGGCGGCGGCGTCGCTGCGGTAGATCCGGTCCGAGGCCACGAAGACGTAGCTCGGCGTGGCCGGTCCCGAGTCGTGGATCGCGAGCGGGGTCACCCAGGGGAAAGGCCCGCTCGTGATCCCGCTCGTGCCGACCCAGCAGAAGCTGCCCGGAGTGCCTCCGGAGGCCGAGCGGATGAGGCTCGGCAGGCTGCTCCAGGGATAGCTGGTCTGGAAGACGATCGAAGGGTTGGCGGGGTCGACGAGGTTCATGAAGCCGTCGCCGGTCACCTCGGTGACGTCCCAGACATTGGCGGCGAAGCGCCCCTCGGAGGAGTTGTCCTGCGAGCCGCCGAAGAGCGTCGAGGCGTCGCCGGGGTGCACCGCGACGTCGTAGAACTGGGTGACCTCCAGCCCCGCGTTGAGATTGGCGAAGGCGATCGTCGCGGCCGGCTGGTCGCCGTTGTCGGTGCGCCAGAGGCCGCCGTCGGTGCCGGCCCAGAATCGGTTCGGGGTGAGCTTCGAATAGCGCAGCAGGTGGGTGTCCTGGTGGACCTTCTGGGCGCCGCCCCAGCCCGCGGTCAGGTAGTCGAGCGTGGTGCCGCTGTTCGTCGAGCGGGCGAAGCGGATCGAGCCGACGAGCAGGGTCGCCGGATCGGTGGGGTGCACGTCGAGAACGAGGTCGTACCAGCACTGCCCTTCGCAGGCCGTGGCGTTGGTGCGCGTCCAGGCCGCGCCTCCATTGACCGTCTTGTAGAGCCAGGTGCCGCCCGGCACGTTCATCAGCGCGTAGAGGGTCGCGGGGGCCGAGGGCGCGATCGCGAGGCGGTTCCAGCCGACCGCGGCGGGTGCCGGGCTGAAGTTGGCGAGCGGCAGTTGGCTCCAGGTCGCCCCGCCGTCGAGCGACTTGTAGACCCCGTGCTGCGCCGAGGAGCTCCGCCCGACCGCGGCGTACATCGTATTCGGCGAGCTCGGGTCGACCACCAGATCGCTCACCGCCGACGGGATCGTCGCGACGCGCGACCAGCTGTCGCCGCCGTCGGTCGAGCGGAAGAGGCCGCCCGTTTCGAGCACGCCGTTGTCGCAGAAGCCGTGCCCGCCGACCAGCAGGATCTGCGCGTCGCTCGGGTGCTGCACGATCGTCGAGATGAACGAGAGCTCGAGCGCGTTCGGCGCCGTGCCGTTCTTCGCCGTCCAGGTGGCGCCGCCGTCGGTCGACAGGAAGAGCCCGAGGCCGAAGTAGCCGTAGCAGTCGGTGGCATGCTCGCCGGTCCCGACCCAGACGCGCAGCGGGTCGGCGGGCTCGACCAGGATCGCGCCGATGGTGGCGGTCCCGACCTGATCGAAGATGGGGGTCCAGGTCGAGCCGCCGTCGACGCTCTTCCAGACGCCGCCCGCCGCCCCCCCGAGGTAGAGCACGTTCTCGTCGCTCGGATGCACGGCCAGGGCGTCCACCCGGCCGGCCACGTCGCCCATCGCCCAGCCGAGCATGGTCATCGGTGCCGGACCGAGCGCTTGCCAGACCAGAGTCGCCGGACGATCCCCGCGCGCGGCGAGCGCCGCCCGCGTTTCGGCGAGCGCTCCGGCGCGCCGCTCGGCGGGGCGCGCGACCTGGTCGAGGCCGCGGGTGCGGATCAGCCAGGCGCGACGGGCGCGGATCTCGGTTTCCTCGCCCCGGCTCTTGTCGCCGGGAAGCGGAGGGTCGACCTGGGCGGAGAGCGGGAAGGCCAGCGCCGCGAGGAGCAGCGCCAGCGGAGTGGAGCGGAGAATGCACCGCATGCGAAGTTCCTGATCTCGAAGGGAGGCCGTGGGCCCGGGGAGGTGCCGCGCGCGGGCCTCGCGAGCGCGACCCCTCCATGCTATCGGATTGGCGGGCGCAGGAGCTTTCGATAGGGTTGCACCATGCGATCCGTTCCCCCTCCAGCCCCCGCCAGCGCGCTCCCCGCGGAGCGGCGCGGCCCGGTCGTCGGTTGCTTCTGTCACGGTTGCGCGAGCGTCTATCCGCGCTTCGCCCGCCGCCACGCCGGCAAGCCGGCCTTCGGGCGCGACCATCTCGCCTCGACCTGTCCCTACGAAGGCCGCGACTTCGCCGAGGGCGCGCCGTGGTGGGAACCGGCGGTCGAACCGCTGGCGATATCCGCAGCTTCCTGATCCGCCGCTTCTCGCCGCTTCATCCGGAGCGCTCGTGGCGCCGTAGGTAGGGGCAAGACAGCCGCTCTCGGAGCGGCGCCGCGCGGGCGACGTCCCCCGCGAGATGAGACGGCGAGGGGCCGACTTGCCGTTTCGCAACCTGCAGCTCAGCGACTCGGAGAGCGAGAACGACGATGAAAGTCCTGCTTCGCAGTGTGGGAATCCTGTGCAGCTTCGCGCTGTCGGTCGCCGGCCCGGTCTCGGCCGCGACCCCGCTCGACGCCATCCTCACGGTCGACAACGCCACGACCAACCCCGGCGACGTGGCCCGCGTGCGCGTGGTCCACAACTCACCCGACGCGCCGGCGGTCGATGTGTGGGTCAACGGCGGCGTCGCCTTCTCCAACCTCCCCTTTGCCGCGGTGAGCGACTACGCCGCGCTGCCCCCGGGCACCTATAACGTCCAGGTGGTTCCGACCGGCGCGGTGGCGCCGGTGGTGATCGACGCCGATCTCACCGTGGCGGCGGGTACGGACTACACGGTCGTCGCGAGCGACGTGCTCGCCGAGATCTTCCCGGCGGTGCTGGTCGACGACAATTCGACGCCGGCCAACGGCAACGCGCGCCTGCGCTTCTTCCACGGCTCGCCGGACGCTCCGGCGGTCGACATCGCGCTGATCGGCGGTCCGGTGCTCGTCGCCGGCGCCGCGTTCGGCGACAGCGCGACGCTCGAGGTGCCGGCGGGCAGCTACGACCTCGAGGTGCGCGTCGCGGGGACCACCACCGAGGTGCTGCAACTGCGCGGCGTGGCGCTCGCGGCGGGCTCGGCCTACAGCGCCTTCGCCTCCGGCCTGGTGGCGCAGGGCTCGGCCGACCGCACGGCCTATCTCGGGGATGGCGAGCGCTTCCGCGTCGACGTCACCTGGCAGGACTTCGCCGGCCGCAGTGGGGTCGCCAAGATCGTCGACTCCACCGGACACACCGGGCTCTTCTGGTTCTTCGAGCCGGCCAACGTGGAGCTCCTCCTCAAGGTGCTCGACGGGCGCGACCTGAACGACGCCTTCTGGGTCTACTGGGGCTCCGCCTCGAACGTGGCCTACACCGTGACGGTGACCGACACGGTGACCGGCGAGCCGAAGGTCTACCAGAACGCTCTGGGGACGTTCGGCAGCGGCGGAGACGTCGAGGCCTTTCCGCAGTAGGCCGGCGGGGCCGCCGGGAGGCGGCGACCGGAGGCCAGATTCACCGGGCTCGGGCGTGCGCCGCGTTCATTCGCGCAGCGCGCGCTCGAGCTCTTGCGCCACCGCCTCGATCTCGCTCGCGGCGAGCAGGTACCAGCCGCAGCGGAAGCGCTCGCGCAGCAGTCGGTTGAGCTCGGCCAGCGGCAGCTCGCGCGCCGCGAGGCGCATCGTCTCCCACTCCTCGGAAAGCTGTTGGACGTCGTCCTCGTCGGCCTCGCCGGCGAAGGCGAACGCCGCCTGGGCCGGGGAGCGGTAATCCGATTCGAAATCCTCGTGCAGGTAGCCGCCCAGGAAGGCGGCGACCCCCGGCAGCTCCTCCGGCGTGATGCGTGCGGCGATCTCGGCGGCGCTCGGGCCGCGGCGCGGGCTCATCGCTCCTCCAGCCCTCGGGCGGTCGGCCCGCAGGCGTCGTCGCCGTCATTGTACCGGGCCGGGGCGCGCTCGCGATCGCGGGGGTAAACCGGATCGCCTGGCTTCGCGTAGGGTCTGCCATGAGAGTCTTCGAGATCGCGCGGGAGATCTGGCTGCCCAAGCCGCGCGAAACGGTCTTCGAGTTCTTCGCCGATGCGCGCAACCTGCAGCAGCTCACGCCGCCCTGGCTCGACTTCCGGATCCTCACCCCGGACTCGATCGAGCTCCGCCCGGGAGCGAGGATCGACTATCGCCTGAGAGTGCACGGTCTGCCGCTCGCCTGGCAGAGCGAGATCAGCGTCTGGGAGCCGCCGCTACGCTTCGTCGACGTGCAGCGGCGTGGCCCGTACCGGCTCTGGCGTCACACCCACACCTTCACCTCCCGATTCGGCGGAACGCTGGTCGGCGACCAGGTGCGCTACGCCGTGCCGGGGGGCTGGCTGGTCCACGAGCTGCTGGTGAAGCGGGACGTCGCGGCGATCTTCGACTTCCGCGAGGCGGCCCTCCGCGCTCGCTTCGACGCCCCGCCGCCGGCTCTCCCCGCCTCCGACGCTGCGAGCGCCCTGCCGCCCTCCGGCTGAGCGGCTCGCGGTGGCCGGCGCGGTGCTACGCTGGCGGTGGCCTCGGCGGAGCAGGACCCCGGCCGGCAGCGGCGGAGATCGACCATGAGCGGCGCGAGCGGTGGGCCGTCCCGAAAGCAGCGAGCTCGGAGAGCCGGCGCGATCACCCTGGGGTTGGACTACGAGCACCGGTCGCAACCGCTCGCCAGCCGGCGCGTCTTCGTCGGCCGGCTCCTCGCGCACGTCGCGCTCGCGCTGGCGCTGGTGTTCCTCTTCCTCGCCCTGGGCGCCGCCGGTTATCACTGGTGCGTGGGTCTGCGGTGGCTCGACGCGACGCTCAACGCGGCGATGATCCTCTCCGGCATGGGCCCGGTCGACCCGATCACGACCAACGCCGGCAAGCTCTTCGCGACCGTCTACGCGCTGCTCTCAGGGGTTGCGTTCCTGGCGGTGGCGAGTCTGCTCGTCGCGCCGGTGGCCCACCGCCTGTTGCACGCCCTGCATCTCGAAGAGGATGCGGCGAAGCGGAGCGACTAGTCGACCAGCTCGCCACGTTGCTCGAGGCGCGACAGATGCGCCAGCACCTGCCGCTCGGCGAGCGGACGGATCGCGAGCGGAACCTCCGGATAGACCTGCTCGACCAGCTCGAGCGGCACGCGGGTGCCCCGGCGCCAGGCGTCGCGGATCGCCCGCTCGCGCGCCAGGCGGTGGTCGAGATACTCGGCGAGCTTGCCCGGTGCGTCGAGGAAGGGTGCGCCGTGGCCGACGAAGAGGGTGCGCGGGGCGAGCTGCCGCATGCGCTCGAGCGAGGCGAGGTAGCTCTCCATCTCCCCTTCCGGTGGGTCGATGACGATGGTCCCCAGGCCGGCCACGAGGTCGCCCGCCAGGAGATCCCGGGTCTCCTCGATCTCGATCGCCAGGTGTCCGCGCGTGTGGCCCGGGGTGTGGTGCACGCGCAAGGTCATGGCGGGAGCGCCGTCGAGCCGGACGCGCTGCCCGTCATGCAGCCAGCCGTCGACGGCGATGCCCTGCCGGGCGAGCGGCGCGGCGGTCAACGGGTGCGCATAGACCGGAAGGTCGAGCGCACGGCGCAGCCGCTCGACGCCGGCCACGTGGTCCGGATGGTGATGGCTGAGCCAGATCGCGGTCGCCCGGCGGCCGAGCCGTGACGCGGCGGCGGCGAGCGCCTCGAGCAGCTTCTGATTCTCCGCGTCGTGCGGCGAGCCCGGATCGACCAGCACGGCCTCGCCGTGGCCGAGCAGGTAGGTGTTGGTATGGCTCGCCGGCGGCAGGGTCGCGGCGGCGAGCGGGAAGAGCAGGATGCCGGGCCGCAGCTCGAGGCGCCGCAGGGTGCCGAGATTGGCTTCGCTCGGATCGAGCAGGCGCGGCCTGCCCGCCTCGGGGCCGGCTTCGCCGAGGACGCGCAGCAGATGGAGGATCGGCGGCGCCACCAGGACCTCGCCGCGCTCGATCCGCGCGAGCGCCGCGGCCGGCGCGATCCACTCGCCGGACTCCGACTCGGGGGGGACGGCGGCCGGCTCGCCATCCGCGCTCCGCCAGGCGAGCAGGAAGAAACGATTGTCGAAGCGCTGCGGCGAGAAGGGCGGGGTGAGCCAGCGGCCGGCGAAGGTCAGCCGCCCGGCGTCGGCGATCGCGAGTCCGGTCTCCTCCGCGAGCTCGCGCAGCGCGCAGGCGACGATCCCCGGCAGGAGATCGGGATCACGCGGCGACTCCTCCGGATCGGCCGAGGCCGCGGTCCAGCCGCTCGCGGCGAGTCCGGCGGGCGTGCCCTCGACCGGCCGCTCGGCGTCGGCGCGGTCGAGCGCCCCGCCAGGGAAGGCGTGCCATCCCCCCATGAAGGGGAGCTCGCGCCCGCGGCGTAACCAGAAGACCTCGAGCCCGGCCGCGCCCTGCCGCCAGGGGACGACCGACGCCGAGGGGCGCGGCGGGCGGACGGGGGGAGACGCCCCGCCGCCGGCGGCGAGGACCTTCTCGTAGAGACCCTCGCCGGTGCTCACGGATGGCCGGGGGCGCCGCTCCAGACCAGCTCGCCGGCGGCGACGCGCAGCGGCAGCTTGTTGCCCTTGGGGGGCAGCGGGCAGGTGGCGTAAGGGGTGAAGACGCACGGCGGACTGTAGGCGCGGTTGAAGTCGACCACCACGCGTCCGTCCTGCGGCGGATCGACGTAGAGGAAGCGCCCGCCGCCGTACGTCTCCTTGCCGTTGGTGCGATCGCCGAAGACGACGAAGAGCCGCCCGTCGCCGGTATCGTCCAGCGCGACCAGGCGGTGCTCGACGCCGCCCAGGGAGAAGACGACGTGCCCGGGCGCGGGGTATTTCTCGACGAAGCCGAGCGCGTTCGGGACCTCGAGCTCCCCCGGTGGCTCGAGGGCCTCGAAGCGCCCGACGAGGCGCCACGCGGGATCGAGCGGGAAGTACTCCAGACCGTGGAAGCGCGAGAGGTTGGCCGACTCGCGATCCTTGATGCGCACCGCGAGGCGACCATCGCGGCGGATCAGATGGAAGAGCAGCGGCGGCCGCTCGACGATCGTCGGCCCCCCCTCGGCGTGGTCGTCGAGCAGGAGGGCGTTCTCGACCGGCTGCCCGCCCACCGTCACCCGTTCGCCGGGCGCGGCGACGAAGCGCGCGGCCGTGCCCGCGAGCTCGATCCGTCCGAGCTGGAGCGGTGCGCGGCCCGCGGGGAGTCGAACCGCGCTCGCCGGATCGCTGCCGATGCTGTTCGTGCCCTCTTTCAGCCAGGCGAGCCCGACCAGGGTCAGCCAGCCGTCGCTCCGGCGCAGCTTCTGGTCGCGGTCCGCCTTCCAGGCCGCGATCTCCGCGCGCCAGGCCGCGTCGTCGAAAGCGCCGCCCGGGAGCGTCGCGGGCCGGGCCGCGACCGCGAGGAGCAGGCAGGGGAGGAGGAGCCGGAGCGCGCGCATGCGGCGCAGCCTAGCGCAAGGCGGCGGCGCGGCGTCGCGACGGTCGATCGGCTAGCGCTTGAAGCGCGGGAAGAACCCGGGGACGGTGTCGCGGTAGGCGAGGTAGGCGGCGCCGTGGCGGCGGGCGAGGGTGCGCTCCTCGAGGACCAGGCCGATCGCGAGGTAGAGGGTGAAGGTGGTCGAGAGCAGGAGGTGCCCCTGGCTCATCTCGGGTGCCGCCCAGAGCGGCAGCGCGGTGCCGACGTAGAGCGGATGGCGGATCCGGCGGTAGATCCCGCCGAGCGCCAGCGCGGGTGCCGGTGCCGGGCGGTCGAAGGCGGCGGCTGCGGCGCTCTCGAAGCCGAAGAACGTCCGCGTGCCGAGCGCGCCGAGCGCCGCGAGGACGATCGCCCAGCCGAGCGCCTGGCCGGTCCAGAGCGCGGCGCGCGGGATCGCGTGCTCGACGCTCCAGACCAACTCGGGAAGCGGCCGCCAGAGCCACTCGAGGAGGATGATCTGCACCCCGGCGACGAGGACGTAGAACGCCCGCTCGAGGGGCGGCAGGATCCAGCGGGCGAGGCGGGCCTTGATCCGGTCACGGGCGAGGAGACTGTGGACGATCCCGAAGCTCGCGACGAGCCCGAGGTCGATCGCCGCGGCCTGCCCCGGGGCGGAGAGCTCGCCCGAGTCGATCCCCTTCGGCACCAGGAGGTTGGCGAGAAAGCCCGCGAGATAGACCATGGGCACGAGCGCCGCGACGTAGGCGGCGCCCCCGAGGAGGAGGTAGTGTGGCCGCTTCACGGGCGCGATTCTCTCCCATCCGCCGGCGATCGCGGGCCGTACTGTCTGGCGAAGGGCCCCGACACCGCGGTCGCTCTGCCGCATCCAAGGAGAGTCATGCGACGAACCCCCCTGCTGGCCGGCCTCGCCATCCTCGCCGTCGCCGCGGCGCTCGTGCCCTGGCTGTCGCAGGCCGGGCAGCAGAACCCCACCGAGCCGGCGCCGCCGGCGAAAGGACCCGACATGTCGAACCCCGCCAAGCCGAGCGACGAGGATCTGCGCGCGAAGCTGACGCCGATGCAGTACCAGGTCACCCAGCACGAGGGCACCGAGCCGCCGTTCCGCAACGAGTACTGGAACGAGAAGCGCCCGGGGATCTACGTCGACGTGGTGACCGGCGAGGCGCTCTTCTCGTCGCTCGACAAGTACGATTCGGGGACCGGCTGGCCGAGCTTCACCCGGCCGATCGACGACGACGTGGTGACGACGCGCGAGGATACCCAGCTCTACCTGCCGCGCACCGAGGTGCGCTCGAAGTCGGGCGGCTCCCACCTGGGTCACGTCTTCGACGACGGCCCGGGCCCCGAGGGGCAGCGCTACTGCATGAACTCGGCGGCGCTGCGCTTCGTGCCGCTCGAGAAGATGCTCGAGGAGGGTTACGAGCGCTACCTGCCGCGTTTCGCGGCGGCGGGTCTGCTGCCCCAGGGCGAGGGGCGGCGGGAGACCGCCTACCTCGCCGGCGGCTGTTTCTGGGGGATGGAGGAGATCCTGCGCCAGATCCCCGGCGTGATCGAGACCGAGGTCGGCTACACCGGCGGCGTCGTACCCGAGGCGACCTACGAGAAGGTGTCGACCGGAACCACCGGTCACGCCGAGTCGGTGAAGATCGTCTTCGACCCCGACCGGCTCAGCTACGAGCAACTCCTCGGCTGGTACTTCCGCATGCACGATCCGACGACGAAGAACCGGCAGGGGAACGACGTCGGCAGCCAGTACCGCTCGGCGATCTTCGTGCTCGACGACGCCCAGCGGCGGGTGGCGGAGGAGGTCAAGGCGCGGGTCGACGCCTCCGGCAAGTGGAAGCGGCCGCTCGTCACCGAGATCGTGGCCGCGGGAGAGTTCTGGCCGGCCGAGGCGTACCACCAGGACTACCTGGAGAAGAACCCCGGCGGCTACACCTGTCATTACTTGCGCGACTAAGCGCCTGTGAAGCAATCGCGACGCGTCATAAGATAGGCGCGGAGGGCTTCTATGGCTCGTCGACGTATTGTCATCCTCGGCGCCGCTGGGCGCGATTTCCACAACTTCAACGTTCTCTTCCGCAACGACAAGCGCTATCAGGTCGTCGCCTTCACCGCGACCCAGATTCCGGACATCGACGATCGGCGCTATCCGGCCGTGCTCGCCGGTCCGCTCTACAAGAAGGGCATTCCGATCCACCCCGAGGCCGAGCTCGAGGAGCTGATCCGCGAGCACGACATCGAGGAGGCGTGGTTCTCCTACTCCGACGTCTCGCACCAGTACGTCATGGACCTCGCCAGCCGGGTGGTGGGCTGGGGAGCGAGCTTCGGCCTCTGCTCGGCCGCGCGCACCATGCTGCCGTCGTCCTGCCCGGTGATCGCGATCACCGCGGTACGCACCGGGGTCGGCAAGTCGCAGACCACCCGTTTCGTCGCCAAGATCCTCGCCGGTCTCGGCAAGCGGGTCGTCGCGGTGCGCCATCCGATGCCCTACGGGGATCTGGCGAAGCAGACCTGTCAGCGCTTCGCGACCTACGAGGATCTCGACCGCCACGAGTGCACCATCGAGGAACGCGAGGAGTACGAGCCGCACATCGACCAGGGCTTCGTGGTCTACGCCGGGGTCGACTACGAGAAGATCCTGCGCGAGGCCGAGAAGGAGGCGGACATCATCCTCTGGGACGGCGGCAACAACGACACGCCGTTCTACAAGCCCGACCTGCACATCGCCCTGCTCGATCCGCATCGCCCGGGCCACGAGACCTCCTACTACCCCGGGGAGACCAACTTCCTGTTCGCCAACCTGCTGATCATCAACAAGGTGAACACCGCCGAGCCCGCCAACGTCGCGGCGCTGCTCGAGAGCTGCCGCAAGCACAACCCGGACGCCGAGGTGGTGCGCTGTGCCTCGCGCATCCACATGGACCACCCGGAGCTGGTGCGCGGCAAGCGGGCGTTGGTGGTGGAGGACGGTCCCACGCTCACCCACGGCGGCATGACCCGCGGCGCCGGCTGGTACGCCGCGCGGGCCGCCGGCGCGGCCGAGATCGTCGACTGCCGGCCGTTCGCGATCGGCTCGATCCGCGCCACCTACGAGAAGTACCCCAATGCCGGCGAGATCCTGCCGGCGATGGGCTACGGGGACGAGCAGGTGCGCGAGCTCCAGGAGACGATCAACGCCACCCCGGCCGACGTCGTGGTGGAGGGAACGCCGATCGAGCTGGCGCGCATCATCCAGGTCAACAAGCCGGTCGCCAACGTGACCTACGAGCTCGAGGAGCTCGAGCCGGGAGTGATCGAGCGGGCGGTCCGCCGGGCCGCCAAGGCGTGACCGAGCGCCGGTTGCTCGAGCGCGCGGCGGCGCTCGCGGCGACCTATCGCGAGAGCCTCGCCGCGCGCCCGGTCGGCCGGCCGATCGCGGCGGACGAGTTGCGCTCGCTGCTCGCGGTGCCCCTCCCCGAGCGGGGGCTGCCGGACGAGGAGGTGCTCGAGCGGCTCGCGGCCGCGGCCGAGCGCGGAGTCGTGGCCAGCTCGGGCCCGCGCTTCTTCGGCTTCGTCGTCGGCGGCACCCTGCCCGCCGCGCTCGCCGCCGACTGGCTCACCTCGGCCTGGGATCAGAACGCCGGGCTCTTCGTGCTCGCTCCCGCCGCTTCGGTCGCCGAAGAGGCCGCCGGGCGGTGGATCCTCGAGCTCCTCGGCTTGCCGCCCGGAGCGAGCGTCGGATTCGTCACCGGTTGCCAGGCGGCCAACTTCTCGGGGCTCGCGGCGGCGCGCCACGCGCTGCTCGAACGCGCCGGATGGGACGTCGAGCGGCGCGGCCTCTTCGGCGCGCCGGAGATCGCGGTGGTGGTCGGCGAGGAGGCTCACGTCACCGTCCACACGGCGCTCCAGATGCTCGGCCTGGGCAGCGAGCGGGTCCACCGCGTGGGGGTCGACGGCCAGGGGCGCATGCTGCCGCGCGATCTCGCCCGGACCCTCGCCGGGGTCGCCGGCCGGCCGAGCCTCGTCGTCGCCCAGGCGGGCAACGTCAACACCGGCGCGGTCGATCCGTTGGCCGAGATCGCGGCGCTGGCCCGCGAGCACGGCGCCTGGCTGCACGTCGACGGCGCCTTCGGCCTCTGGGCGGCGGCGGTCCCCGAGCTGCGGCATCACCTCGCCGGGCTGGAGCTCGCCGATTCCTGGGCGACCGACGCTCACAAGTGGCTGAACGTGCCCTACGACTCCGGGCTGGTCGCGACGGCGCACCCCGCCGCCCACCACGCCGCGCTGTCGACCACCGCCGCCTACCTGGTCCAGACCGCCGGCGGCGAACGCGATCCGTTCGCCTGGACCCCGGAGTTCTCGCGTCGGGCGCGCGGCTTCGCGGTGTGGGCGGCGCTCGCCTCGCTTGGCCGCGCAGGCGTGATCGGGCTGGTCGAGCGCGGCGTCGCCATGGCGCGACGCTTCGCCGCCCGGCTCGACGCGGTCGACGGCGTCGAGGTGCTGAACGACGTGGTGCTCAACCAGGTGCTGGTGCGCTTCACCCCGCCGGAGGGTGGCGACGAGCGGGCGACCGACGAGTTCACCCGCGCGACCATCCGGCGGGTCCAGGAGGACGGCACCTGCTGGTTGGGGGGCACCACCTGGCGGGGCCGCGCCGCGATGCGGATCTCGGTCTCCGGCTGGTCGACCGACGAGGCGGACGTCGATCGTTCGCTCGCCGCGATCCTCGCCGCCGCCGGCCGCTGACCGGCGGATCGTTCAGCGCGGCGGGTAGGCCGCCAGGTAGAAATAGACCGCCGCCAGCTCCTGGTCCCGCAGGTAGCGCAGCTCCGGACCGCGGCCGTGCAGCAGCCCTTCGGCGCCGCGGTGGCGAGACTTGGCGACGAAGTGGGCGAGCGAGTCCACGGAGGTCATCGCGGCGAGCGGCAGGATGTCGCGATCCGCGGCGGTGCGCACGATCCCCGGCTTGGCGTCGTGACAGATCTGGCAGGTGCCCTTGACGATCTGCTCGCCCACCCGGTCGACCGGCAGCTGGATCACCTTGTCCTGGTGCTTGGGGTCGGGCACTTGCGCGAGCTTCTCGAGATAGGCGAGCAGCGCTTCCGTGTCCTCGGCGGTCAGGAACTCGAGGGGCGGCATCGCGACGCCGCCCACCGCGACGCGATGGCGCAGCGTGACCTCGGCGCCGCCGGCGCGGCCGGCCGGAGTGCCGAGAGCGTCCGGGCCCTGCGCGGCCTGCAGCTGGACCGAGGTGGCGCGGACCCGGGCCACCAGCGGCAGGATCTCGGGCGGAAGTCCTTTGCCGCCGGCGCCGTGACAGGCGCGGCAGGTGTAACGAAAGAGATCGGCGCCGCGCGTCGCGAAACCCTCGCGCAGCCATCGGCCGCCCTCCGGCCGAGTGGCGGAGAGCTCCGGATCCTGTTCGTTCGGGCCGAGCGCCCCGACGCGTCCGAGCGCGGTCTGATCGAGCCCCCGCTCGAGATTGGCGAGCCAGCTCGGGCCGCTGGCCGGCGTCGATTCGGGAGTGGCGGGCGGCACCGCGGCGCCGGCCGCGAGGGCGAGCGCGGCGCAGGCGACGGGCACGGCCAGCAGGCGAAGCAGCCAGGATGCACGTCCAGTCACGGGGATCATGCGACGGACGTTAACATGCCGGCGGCGGGCCGGAACGCGCCACGGGGTGGGGCCGCGGCTCAATCGCTGGGCGGGTTTGCCGCCGCGTGCCGCGGGTCGGCCTCGCCGCGCGCCGCGAGCTGGCGCAGCGCGGCGAAGACACGCGGATCCCACTTGCCGGCCCGCGTCTCCTCGTGCAGGAGATCCACCGCCTCGGTCACCGAGAGACGGGGGCGGTAGGCCCGTTCGGAGGTCAGCGCATCGAGCGCGTCGGCCAGCGAGAGGAGGCGGGCCTGGAAGGGGATCGCCTCGCCGGCGAGGCCGCGCGGGTAGCCGCTGCCGTCGAACCGCTCGTGATGGTAGAGGATCGCGTCGAGCACCGGCTCGGCGCTGCGCAGGCGACGGCAGATCTCCCAGCCCACCACGGGGTGGGTCATGACCTTGGCGAACTCCTCGCGAGTGAGCCGCCCCGGCTTGTTGAGCAGGCTCTGCGGGATGGCCACTTTTCCGATGTCGTGCAGCAGGCCGGCGGTCCGCAGGCGCCCCACGAACGCCGGCTCGAGCTCCATCGCCATCGCCAGCCGGCGCGAGAGATCGCCCACCCGTTGACTGTGGCCGCGCGTGTAGGGGTCCTTCGCCTCGAGCGCCGCGGAGAGCGAGAGCACCACGCTCTCGTGGCGCACCAGATCCTGGTGGTAGACCTTGAGACGCAGCAGCGAGCGGACCCGGGCCACCAGCTCGAGGCGGTTCACCGGCGCGATCAGCAGCTCGTCGGCGCTGCTGTCCATGGCACGCGTGCGCTGGCCACGCTCCTCGTAGGCGGTCACCAGGATCACCGGCAGGAAGGCCGAGGCTTCGTCGGCCTTGATCCGCCGGCAGACCTCCTCGCCGCCGAGGTCGGGCATGCGCACGTCGAGGAGGATGAGGTCGGGCCGCAGCTCCTGCCAGGCGGCGAGCGCCGCCCGGCCACCGTCCACCACCTCGATCTCGTACCCGGCACTCCCCAGCAGCTCGCGATAGAGCTGGCGATTGGTCGCGCTGTCGTCGGCCACCAGAATGCGGCCGCCGGCGTCGACCTCGGGAACCGGAAGCACGTCGCCGAGCTGCGGTGCCTCCTCGACGCTCGCGTTGGCGCGGATCACCGACTCGACCAGCTCGGGCCGGAAGCGGCCGCGCGCCGCCTCGGCGCGAAGCTGCGCGGCGGGCTCCCAAGGGCGGTCGGGAAACTCCGCGCGCGCCATGTCGAGAGCATTGGCGGCGGCGAGCAACTCGGTATCGAGGCTCAGCTGGTCGCCCACCAGGCCGTCTGGATAACCGCTGCCGTCGCGCCGCTCGTGGTGGTGACGAATCAGCGGCAGGGTGGGCGCCAGCGACTCGATGGGCGCGAGGATCCGTTCGCCGAGCTCGGGGTGGCGGTGGAAGACCTCCTTCTCCTCGGGCGTGCGCTCACGCTCGGCCTTGAACGCGATGCCCTCCGGGACGCCGAGCTTGCCGATGTCGTGCAGCAGCGCGGCCAGCGCCAGGTGGTCGCGTGCACGCCCGGGAAGTCCGAGCTCGCGCGCCGCGGCGGTGGCGAGCGCCGCCACGCGCAGCGAGTGGTGGCGCGTGAGCGGAACCCGCTCCTCCATCAGATTGACCATGCTGAAGATCACCGCCTCGGTCGAATCGAGCTCGTCGCGCAGGCTCCGGATGCGCAACAGCGAGCGCAACCGGGTGAGCAGCTCGATGCGATGGAACGGCTTGTTCAGGAAGTCGTCGGCTCCGTTCTCGAAGCCGCGGACCTTGCTCTCCACGTCGGAGAGCGCGGTCAGCATCACCACCGGAATGAAGCAGGTGGGGCGCGCCGACTTGAGCCGGCGGCACACCTCGAAGCCGTCGAGGCGCGGCATCATGATGTCGAGCAGGATCGCCTGCGGGGGATGGGCGG
The DNA here is from genome assembly GCA_964481735.1 of uncultured Thermoanaerobaculia bacterium. Classification (GTDB taxonomy): domain Bacteria; phylum Acidobacteriota; class Thermoanaerobaculia; order Multivoradales; family JAGPDF01; genus JAGPDF01. Next base: position 9,482 of record CAYZWR010000042.1, on the reverse strand, counting down.
CCACTTCCTCGAGGGCCGCGACGCCGTCGCTCGCGAAGCCGACTTCGAAGCCCTGGTCGGTCAGGATCGCCGCCAGCAGCTCGAGGTTCTCCGGCTGGTCGTCGACCGCGAGGATGCGCGGCGCGCCGGCGCGCACGTTCCCGTGCTCGAAGGTCATGTCGGTTCTCCGCAGGACAAGAGCGCCTCCACCGCCGCCAGGAAGGTCCCGGTGGCGATCGGTTTCGAAATGTATCCGGTGCAGCCGGCCGCCAGGAAGCGCTCGCGATCGCCGCGCATGGCGTGCGCGGTCAGCGCCACGATCGGCACGCCGGCGAGCCGCGGCTCCCGTCGCAGCGCGCCGACGAGCTCGAGGCCGGACCGGCCCGGCAGGTTCATGTCCATCAGCACCAGACTGGGCCGTTGCCCGGCGAGCAGGCCCCAGAGCTCCTCGCCGTCGCGCGCCCGCGCCACCCGGTGACCGGCGTCGGTCAGCAGGTAGTCGACCAGCTCGAAGTTCTGGTCGTTGTCCTCAATCACCCAGATCAGCCGTTCGGTCATGCTCCTCCCGGATCTGCTGGTCCCGGCCCGTCAGCTCGCGGATCGCGTCGAGCAGGCGTCGCCGGTCCTCGGTGGCCTTGCCGTGCATTCCCGCGACCGAGCCGGCGAGCACTTTGCGGTCGTCCCGCGAGAGGTCCCGCGACGTGAAGACCAGGATGGGGATCGCGGACGTCTCCGGCCGGCGCTTGAGCTCGGCCGCGGTCTGGAATCCGTCGACGCCGTCCATCACCAGGTCGAGCACGATCACCGCCGGCCGCAGGCTCCCGGCGAGCGCCAGACCCTCGACGCCGGAGGCCGCGGAGACCATCTCGTATCCGGCTTCCGTCAACTCGAGCTCGAGCACGTCGTGGATCTGGGGATCGTCGTCGATCACCAGCACGGCGAGGCGTTCCACGGCGCGGTCGGGCGGTGCGAGCTCGCGCAGGCGAGCGAGGAACCGCTCGCGGTCGAGCGGCTTGACGAAATAGTCGTCGGCGCCGAGCGCGAACCCGAGCTCGTGGTTGGCCACCAGGCTGACGATGATCACCGGGATGTCCGCGGTGTCCGGCGCTCCCTTCAACCGCTTCAGGACCTCCCAGCCGTCCACCCCCGGCAGCACGAGATCGAGGCTGATCGCCGCGGGCCGTTCGGCGCCGGCGAGCGCGAGCGCCTCCTCGCCGTCGCGGGCGCGCCGGACGCGGTAGCCGACGCTCTCCAGATCGGCGGCCAGCGCCCGGAAGAAGACGTCGTCGTCCTCCGCCACCAGCACCGTGGCGCCGACGGGCGGCGCGAGCGGGCGGACCTCGCTCACCGGGAAGTTGAAGGAGATCGGCTCGCCGCCGGCGCGGCGACCGAGGGAGGTCGAGGCGTCGAGCGGGAGGAAGACCTGGAAGCGGCTGCCCTGGCCGGGCGCGGACTCGACCCGCACCCGGCCGCCGTGCATCTGGGCGAAGCGCTTGACCAGGGCGAGGCCGAGGCCGGTGCCGCCCATGTTGTGCGCCGTGCCGCCGTCGGCCTGACGGAACTCCTCGAAGATCAGCCGCTGATCCTCGTGGCGGATGCCGATTCCCCGGTCGACCACCTCCAGCTCGACTCCGTCCTGATCGAGCCCGCTCTCGGCCGCCGAGGCCGGCCGGGCGCGGATCCAGACCGTCTGGCCCTCGGCGGAGAACTTGACCGCGTTCGACGCCAGGTTGTAGAGGATCTGCTTGAGGCGCGGTGGATCGGCGACGATCAACGGCAGATCGGGAGCGAGCTCGAGGCGGAGCTCGATGCGTCGCCGAACCGCCATGCCGTGCATCACGCTGGCGACGCCGTGCGCGACGTCGGCGATCGAGACCGTCTCGAAGTTGAGCTCCATCTTGCCGGCTTCGATCTTCGACAGGTCGAGGATGTCGTTGATCAGCGCGAGCAGATGCCGGCCGCTCGCCAGGATGTTGGCGAGGAAGCGCGAGAATCGCGGCTCGATCCTCCCTTCGAGCTTCTCGCCGAGGATCTCCGAGAAGCCGATGATCGAGTTGAGCGGCGTGCGCAGCTCGTGGCTCATGTTGGCCAGGAACTGGCTCTTGGCGCGGTTGGCCTCCTGGCTGCGCAGGTTGGCCTCGCCGAGCTCGCGGCCGCGCCGGTCGAGCTCCTCGGTGAGGCGTTGCAGCTCGAGGAGCTGGGCGCCGCGTTCCTCGTGGAGCGCGGCGATCTGCCGGCGGCGCTGCCGCAGATCGCCGATGCCGCGCACCATGAAATAGGAGCCGCCGAAGAGCAGGGTGAGCCGCCCGACGGCGAGGGCCAGCTCCCGGTCGAGCCCCTGGACCTTCCCCATTCCGACCAGCAGGGTGAGGTAGGCGGCGCAGCTCGTCCACATGACCAAGCGGGCCGCGGGCTTGCCGGCGACGAAGGCCGCCGCCGTGGTGTTGGTGAGGAACCAGACCAGCCAGAGCGGCGAGCTGTCGCGGATGAGGTAGATCGACCAGCAGGTGAATCCGATGTCGAGCAGCATCCATCCGTAGGCGAGCCGTTGATGCCCGCGGACGGACGCGACGCGCCGGTGGAGCGCCATGAAGACGGGGACCGAGACCAGACCGAGGGTCGCCAGGAGGACGCCGCCGACCAGGTCGAATTCGACCAGGCCGGTCCAGCGCGCGACGCCCGCCACGGCGCCGATGAGCAGGACGACCGCCAGGCGGCTGCGTTGCACCGCCAGGTGAAAGCGCATCGCGCCCGTATCGACGAGCCTGGTTGCGTCCCGATCGCCCACCCCGCGCCGTCCTTTCCTCGCGCCTCCCGGGAAGACGGCGTCATTCTACCCGCGCTCGCTCCGTGGCGGCGTCTCGCATACGATGGGCGGCGCAACGACTCGCCCGGGAGACTCTCGATGTCCGATCTCGATCTCGATCTCGCGCTCCGCCCGCCGCGCGGCGAATACGGTGACGCCCATGTCGGCTACCTCGCGGTGGCGCCCGATGGGCACATCGTCGAGACGCTGCGCCGCGAGGGCGAGAGCGCGCGCGCTTTCTACGCCGGCCTGTCGGAGGCGCAGAGCCGCCGGCGCTACGCTCCCGGCAAGTGGTCGATCCGCGAGGTGCTCGGCCACGTGGCCGACGGCGAGCGCGTCTTCGCCTACCGCGCGCTGCGCTTCGGACGGGGAGATCGCACCCCGCTGCCCGGTTTCGATCAGGACGTCTTCGTGCCGAACTCCCGTGCCGACGAGCGGCCCTGGCCCTCGCTGATCGCGGACTTCTCGGCGGTGCGTGCCGCGACCCTCTCGCTGCTCGAGTCGTTCGGACCCGCCGACTGGCTGCGCAGCGGCGAGGCCAGCGGCTGCCACGTCTCGGTGCGCGCCATCGCCTGGATCCTGGCCGGGCACGAAGCGCATCACCGCCGGATCGTGCGCGAGCGTTACCTCGCCGGCTAGATCCCCTACGGCAGCGTCTGGCCGAGGACCTCGTCGCGCCGCGCGGCGCGCCAGGCGGCGAGGCGGGCGGCCACGGCGGGATCTCCGAGCGCGAGGATCTGGGCGGCGAAGAGTCCGGCGTTGGCCGCTCCCGCCTTGCCGATCGCGAAGGTCGCGACCGGGATCCCCTTCGGCATCTGGACCATGGCGAGCAGCGCGTCGAGCCCCTGCAGGGCCGAGGAGTCGATCGGCACCGCGAGAACCGGCAGCGACGTCTTCGCGGCCACCACGCCGGCGAGGTGCGCCGCGCCGCCGGCGCCCGCGACCAGCACGCGGATTCCCCGCCCGGCCGCCGCGGCGGCGTAGGCCAGCGTCTCGTCGGGGGTGCGATGGGCGGAGAGCACCCGCGCCTCGCAGGGGATCGCCAGCTCGGCCAGCACCTTGACCGTCTCGCTCATCACTCCGAAGTCGTTCTTGCTGCCCATCAGGACGCCGACCAGCGGTTGCTCGCTCCAGCTCATCGTGGACTCTCCAGGGACTCGATCAGTCGTTCCATGCGCAGGCCGCGCGAACCCTTGACCAGCAGCACGTCGTCCGGTGCGAGGAGCGCGCCGAGCGCCTGCGCGGCCTGCTCGGAATCGGCGAAGACCCGGTGGGGCGTGCGCAGGGCTCCGGCGAGCGCTCGCGCGGCGCGCGACGTCTCGTCACCGACCAGCAGCAGCTCCGTCGCGCCGAGCAGGTCGGCCGCGACGAGCATCTCGCGATGCGACGCCGGTGCGAGGTCGCCCAGCTCGAGCATGTCGCCCAGCGCGAGGACGAGGCGTGCGCCCCGGCGCTCGGCCACCTCGCGCGCCGCCGCGAATGCCGCCGCGACCGAGCGCGGATTGGCGTTGTAGCTGTCGTCGAGAACGAACACGCCCGCCAGCTGGAGCGGCCGGAGCCGCCCCGGGACCGCCTCGACCGCGGCGAGCGCCGCGGCGACGCGTGCCAGCTCTCCGTCGGAAGCGGGCCGGCCGAAGAGGGCGAGCGCCCCGGCGAGCGCGGCGGCGAGATTCGCCGCCGCGGACTCGCCGAGCAGCCGGGTGCTCAAGGACAGATCGCGCGCGCCCGCGCCGCCGACCAGGGTGCGGCCGCGCAGGCGCAACAGCACGCGCGTCGAGCCGTCGGCGCCGACCCGGCGGTCGAGCAGCCGGAGGTCGGCGCGCTCGCTGCGGCCGAAGGTGAGAGTCCCGGCCCGCGCGCGGGCCAGCCGGCTGAGCAGCAGAGGATCGTCGGCGTTGGCGACCGCGACGCGCCGGGCGGCGAGCAGCAGGCCACCCTCCTCGTCCGCGATGGCTTCCAGGTCGCCGAGGCGCTCGGAGTGCTCGATCCCCACGTTGGTCACCAGCGCCACGTCGGGGGAGGAGATCGCCGCCAGGGCGGCGATCTCGCCCGGCTCGCTGGTGCCGTGCTCCAGCACCGCGGCGCGGTGCTCCGGTGTGAGGGTGAGCAGGGTCATCGGCAGGCCGATCCGGTTGTTGAGATTGCCCGCGGTGACCAGGGTGTCGCCGAGGAGCGCGCCGACGGCCGCGGCGGCGAGGCTCTTGGTGGTCGTCTTGCCGGCCGCGCCGCCGATCGCCAGCACCGGTACCGCTCGGCCGGAGGTCTCGCGCTCGAAGTAGTGGCGAGCGAGACGGCCCAGGGCGACGAGGGTGTCGTCGACCTCGAGCCGTGGACCCTCGACGCCGCGTCCCGCGGCGACCAGCGGGAAGGCGCCGCGGGCGCGCGCCGCTTCGATGTAGCGGTGACCGTCGTGCGACGCGCCGACCAGGGCGACGAAGAGCGCGCCGGCGGCGGCCGAGCGCGAATCGGTCGAGACTCCGGCGAGATCCAGGGCCGGATCGCTGCCGACCAGCAGGCCACCGGTGGCGCGCGCGACTTCGCCGAGGGTGAAGCGCGCGCGATTGTCGGGAATGGGGGTGGCCAATCGAGGGGGTGCTCCGCAGGTCGGATTCTACCCACGGATCCGCGACCCTGACGAAAGTGAGGGGGAGCGGGCTGTCGTTGGTCGGGCGCGGTGGGCCCAACCCGCTGCTACGCTGCCGTGCATGGAAGACCCCCGCATCGCTCTGCTGCGCTCGCTGCTCGACCAGGCTTTCGTGCGCCGAGCCTGGCACGGGCCGAACCTCCTCGGCTCGCTGCGCGGGCTCGAGGTGCCGTTGGCCTCCTATCGTCCCGCCCCCGGTCGACACAACATCTGGGAGCTCGCCGTGCACGCCGCGTACTGGAAGTACGCGGTCTGGCGCCTCTTGGTCGGCGCCGATCGCGGCGGTTTCCCGGAGAAGGGATCCAACTGGTTCCCGCGCCCGGTCGAGTCGAGCGGGTCGGCGCTCAAGGCCGATCTCGCGCTGCTCAAGCGCATGCACCGCGAGCTCGACGCGGCGGTCGCCGCCTTCGATCCCGCGCGTCTCGAGGAGAGCGTGCCGAGCGGGAAGTGGACCTTTCGCGCGACGATCCTCGGGATCGCCTCGCACGATCTCTACCACGCCGGTCAGATCCAGCTCCTCAAGCGCCTGTTCCGGTCGCGCCGGCGCGCTGTCTCTGTCCGCAGGAAGTAGACCCCTCGCCGAAGAGAAAGGACCCGCCATGAACCCAGGTCGACGTCTCGTTCGCCGTCTCGCTCTCGCCGCCTCGTCCATGCTGCTCGCAGCGACCATCTCGCATGGGGCCAACTGCAACGTCTCGGTCGGTCCGGGCAACGTGTACTCTCCGGCGACCTGCAACATCAACGTCGGCGACACCGTCACCTGGACGCTGCTCGGCGGCCTGCACAACGTCGCCGCGGACGACGACAGCTTCCGGAGCGGCGCGGTGAGCGGGAGCTGGGGACCCTTCCAGTTCACCTTCAACTCGGCCGGCTCCTTCCCCTACCACTGCGAGCTCCATGGTGGCGCGGGAGGGATCGGCATGTCGGGCGTCGTCAACGTGGCCGGCGGGGGCGGGGCCGCGGGTTCGCTGCAGTTCAGCGGCGGCTCGTTCAGCGTCTCGGAGGGCGCCGGCTCGCGGACCATCAACGTCACCCGCACCGGTGGCGACAACGGGGCGGTGTCGGTCAACTACGCGACCAGCAACGGCAGCGCCACCGCGGGGAGCGACTATCAGGCGGCGAGCGGCACGCTCAACTGGGCCGACAACGACGACAACACCAAGAGCTTCACGGTCACCATCCTGAACGATGGCGTGGACGAGCCGAACGAGACGGTGACCCTCACCCTCTCGTCGCCCGGCGGCGGCGCCACCCTGGGCTCGCCGTCCGTCGCCACCCTGACGATCAACGACGACGACGCGCCGGCCGGCGGGCCGGGGACGATCTCCCTCACCGCCGGCAGCGCGACGGTCTCCGAGGGCGCGGCGAGCGTCGCGCTGACAGCGCAGCGCACCGGCGGTTCGACCGGGGCGGTGTCGGTGAGCTACGCGACTGCGGACGGCACCGCGACCGCGGGGAGCGACTACCAGACCAGCGACGGAACGCTCGCCTGGGCCGACGGCGAGAGCGGCGGCAAGTCGATCGTCGTGCCGATCGTCGGCGACAGCGTGCAGGAGCCGGCGGAGACCTTCAATCTGGCGCTCTCGGCGCCTTCGGGCGGCGCGACGCTCGGCGCGCCGTCGTCGGCGACCGTGACGATCAACGACGACGATCTCGCCATTCCCCCCTGCGTGCCGGACGCCCAGACGCTCTGCCTCGACGCCGGCAACAACGACCGCTTCCGGGTGCGCATGACCTGGACCGACTTCCAGGACGGCACCGGCCCCGGTTTCGCGGTTCCCTTCACCTCCGATTCGGGGTTCTTCTACTTCTTCGGCCCGCAGAACCTGGAGGTGCTGGTCAAGATGGTCAACGGCTGCGGATCGTTCAGCAACTACTACTGGTTCTACTACGCGGCGGCGAGCAACGTGCGGATCGACATCGAGGTCGCGGACACCGAGGCCGACGTCATCACGACGTACCACAACCCGCTCGGCACCTTCGCGTCGGACGGCGACATCACGGCCCTGCAGACCTGTCCGTAGCCCGATGCCACGCCGCGGCTGGATCCGTATCCTCACTCTCGCCGCCGCGTTCGCCGTGAGCGCGGCGGCCTCGGCCGGGGCAGAGGTCATCGCGGTCGAGGAGCCGCTCGACGACGAGCGGCCGGAGGCCTGGGCGATGCGCTGGTTCGCCGCGATCTCGCTCCCCACCGCCTTCGGCGCCGCCGAGGAGCTGCCCGCCGGCACGGTCGACTTCGGCCTGGAAGCCGGTTGGGTGCCGAGCCTCTCGGCGGAGGAGCGGCGGGTCGGTTTCTACGGCACCAAGGTGGAGGACCTCAACCGCACGCCCGTCTTCGGCCGGCCGATCGTGCGGCTGGGCCTCGGCGCCGGCTTCGCGGCGAGCGCCGGCTGGGTGCCGCCCCTCGAGATGGACGGCGCCACCGCGAACCTGCTCTCCCTGGCGCTCGAGCGCCCCCTGGTCGTGCGCCCGAGCTTCCGCCTGGCAGCGCGCCTCTTCTACCTCGCGGGATCGATCGAGGGGGACATCACCTGCCCCGCCGACGAGGCGGCGGCGGGCGACGATCCGGTGGCCAATCCGTTCGGTTGCGAGGCGCCGTCCGACGACGAGATGGAGATCACGAGCTGGGGCCTCGAGCTGGCGGCCGCCTGGCGCCTGCCGGCCGAAGGGCTCGAGCTCTACGTGAGCGGGTTGGTCCACCAGCTCGACAGCGAGTTTCAGGTGGACGCGGTCTACCGCGGGTTTCACGACCTCGGCCGGCTGACCCACCAGGGGTCGGACCTCGCGGCGACGCTGGGTCTCGCCTATCGCTGGCGGGAACGGACGCGGATCGCCGGCGAGCTCTTCTACAGCCCGCTCGACATCGTGCGCGACCCCCTCGGACGGGGACCGAGCGACAACGAGCCGTTGTTCAACCTGCGGCTGCTCGCCACCTACCGCCTGCGCTGAGCGTCGGAGGAGGCGTCGCGCGGCGCGAAGAGCGCGAGCGCGATGCCACCCAGGACGATCGCGCTGGCGATCAGCAGTCGGAGCGTCAGGCGTTCATCGAGGAAGAGCGCGCCTCCGAGCGCCGCCAACACCGGCACCGCGAGCTGCACCACGCCGGCGTGGGCGGGCGAGAGCCCCGGCAGGGCGGCGTACCAGGCGGCATAACCGAGCCCCGAAGTGATGCCGCCCGACACCGCCGCGAGCACGATGCCGGCCGCGGAGGCGCGCAGCGGGGCGGCGCCGCCGAGACCACTCGCGCTGAGCAGGCCGGCCCCCAGGATACCGAGCGGTGCGGCGCGCAGGAAGTTGCCCGCGTTGGCGACCAGCGGCCGAATGGCGGCGCGACCGCGCAGGGTGTAGACGCCCCAGGCGAAACCGGCCAGGACCATGCCGGCGACGGCCCAGAGGTCGGCGGCGGCGTTTCCGGGAGCGGTCAACGCGACGAGCCCGGCGAAGGCGAGCAGCGCACCCACCAGGTCCCAGGCCGTCAGGCGGTGCCGGAGCACGATGCCGGCGCCGAGCAACGTGAGCTGCACCGCGCCGAAGAGCACCAACGCGCCCACGCCGGTGTCGAGCCGCACGTAGGCGAAGGAGAAAGCGATCGCGTAGGCCAGGAGGGCGAGCGCCGAACGCCAGCTCCCGGTCGCCTCCGGAGCGCCCTCTGCCGCTGCCGCGCCAACCGCCTGACGCCAGGAAGTGGAGCGGACGACCAACGCCAGCATGCCGGCACCGGTGAGGAGGCGGACGGCGGAGAAGCTCGCCGGGTCGATCGCGCCGCCGCGCAGCGCGCCGCGGCAGAGCCACGAATTGGCGGCGAAGCTCACCAGCGCGAGCAGCGTGAAGAACGTCGTCCGCGCAGGGCGGCCGAGCGGGTCCGGCATCCATCACCTCCGGGAGGCGAGTCGGGGCGCACTCTAGCGCGATGCTAGGCTGCGGCGCGGAAGGCGAGGAGCGAGGCATGCGCGGACGTGTGGTGAAGATCGCTGGACTGCTCCTGGTGACGTTGGTGACCCGGCTCTCGGCCGGCAACGAAGTGCGCGTTCCCGGCTACGCCTTCGATCCGCT
>CAYZWR010000041.1:8499-26378 GCA_964481735.1 uncultured Thermoanaerobaculia bacterium | reverse complement strand
TCGCCGAAGTCGACCACGCCCCAGACGAGGTCGCGATCCTCCGGCTCGAGGATCCCCTCCTGGGTGCCGACGTCGATGAACGCCTCGACCTCCTCCTCGGAGGCCTCGTCCTCGTCGGCACCTCCTTCACCGGAGGGCTGGGGACGCGGCACGAAGATCGCGAAGATGGCCACCAGCGGCGCGCAGAGGACGAGCATCGTCCGGTAGAACCAGGTGAAGCGCTCGAGCGCGCTCTCCGGGTCGCTGCGCAACAGGGCGCGGGCCGCGAGCTCGCTGGTCGCGATGCCGCCGGCGGCCACCACGCCGGCGAGCGCGTAGGCGTGCGGCACGTCCAGGCGGGCGAAACCGAAGCCGAGCACCAGGCAGAAGACGAGGGGCACCAGCTTGGCGAACAGATTGAGCAGGTAGCGGTAGACCGCGAAGCGGCGCGGCTCCTCCCAGAGCCGGCGGAGACTACCCCCCGCCTCCTCGACCCAATGGCGCATGCGGATCGGACCGGAACGCTCGAGCAGCGCGGTGGCGAGCGACAGCGCCGGGAGCAGCGGCACCAGGAGCGCCGCGAGCCACAAGTAGAGGGCGGGGGATTCGCCGGTCATCGCGCTCAGCGATCGAGGTGGCGGCGGCGCAGCTTCCGCTCGAGGCGCTCCATCTCGCCCGCGTCGGTCTCGTGATCGTGCCCCAGACAGTGCAGCACGCCGTGCAGGAGGAGCAGCCGGATTTCGCGCTCCACGGGATGCGCCCGGTCGGCCGCTTGCCGGCGCGCTGCCGGCACCGAGACCACGACGTCGCCCAGATGCCACCCGTCGGGCGTCTCGCCGCCGGGAAAGGAGAGGACGTCGGTGGTGGAGTCCTTGCCGCGGAAGTCGCGGTTGAGCGCGCGCATGGATCGGTCGCCGAGGAAGCGGACGCCGAAGCTGCGCGCTCCCGGGGCGAGCTCGGCGAGCAGCGCCGCGAGCCAGGGCCGCAGCCGGCGCGCTGCCAAGCCGCGAAAGCGACCGGCGCCCACCATCGCGAGCTCTGCCGCCGCACTTGCGGAGGCCCCGGCCGCGCGTCGACTCAACTCTGCCCCTCGCTCTTCTTGCCCCACCGGTCGTAGGCCGAGACGATCTTCTGCACCAGGGGATGCCGCACCACGTCGCGCTCGTCGAAGTGGACGAACTGGATTCCCTCGACCCCGGAGAGCACCTCCAGGGCCTCCTTGAGCCCCGAGGTGGTCGAGCGCGGCAGGTCGATCTGGGTGATGTCCCCGGTGATCACCGCCTTGGAGTTGAATCCGATGCGGGTGAGGAACATCTTCATCTGCTCGCCGGTGGTGTTCTGCGCCTCGTCCAGGATGACGAACGCGTCGTTGAGCGTCCGGCCGCGCATGAAGGCGAGCGGCGCCACCTCGATCATGCCGCGCTCCAGCATGCGGCCCACCTTCTCGTAGCCGAGGATGTCGTAGAGCGCGTCGTAGAGCGGGCGCAGGTAGGGATTCACCTTCTCGGCGAGGTCGCCGGGCAGGAAGCCCAACTTCTCGCCGGCCTCCACCGCCGGACGCGCCAGCACCAGACGCTTGACCTGCTTCTCGACCAGCGCGGCCGCGGCGACCGCCACCGCCAGGTAGGTCTTGCCGGTGCCCGCCGGCCCGATGGCGATCACCATGTCGTGCTCGCCCATCGCCTTGACGTAGGCCTGCTGGTTGAGGCTGCGCGGGGTGATCATCCGCCGCGCCGCGGAGGCTGCGCCGTCGAGCCCGAAGAACTCGGCGAGCGACGACTCCGGGTTCTCGGCCATCACCCGGATCGCCGTGGAGACGTCCTCCGGGCGCAGCCGGTAGCCGCGCTCGACCAGCCGCGAGAGCTGGTCGAGCAGCCGTTTCACGGTCTCCGCGGCGGCCGGATCGCCGGCCACCGAGAGCTGGTTGCCGCGCGCCGCGATCTCGACGCCGAACGCGGCCTCGATCTTGCGCAGATTCTCGTCGCGCGGACCGAACAGCCGGTCGATCCCCGCCTCGGCGAGGGTCAGATCGCTCATCGAAGCGTCGCTCTGGAAAGGAATCGCCGGGCAGGAGCTCTCAATTCGCCCGCGATCCTACCAGAGCGCCCCGGCCGGGCCCTCCCGCCGCCTACTTGGCCGCGTAGTCGTAGAAGCCGCGGCCGCTCTTGCGGCCCAGCCGCCCGGCCTGCACCATCTGCTTGAGCAGCGGTGGCGGCGCGAAGCGCTTCTCGCGGTACTCCTCGAACATGATGTTGGCGATGTAGTACGTCGTGTCCAGCCCCACGAAGTCGAGCAGGGCGAACGGCCCCATCGGATAGCCGCAGCCCAGCTTCATCCCCTCGTCGATGTCGGCGATCGACCCGACCCCCTCCTCGAGCGCCCGGATGGCGTCGAGCAGGTAGGGCACCAGCAGGCGGTTGACCACGAAACCCGAGTTGTCCTTGCAGGCGATCGGCGTCTTGCCGATTTCCCGGCACCAGGCGGTGACCTCGCCGAGCACGGCTTCGTCGGAGAGCAGGGTCCGCACGACCTCGACCAGCTTCATCACCGGCACCGGATTGAAGAAGTGCAGCCCGACGAATCGCTCGGGGCGCCGGGTCGCCATGGCGAGCTGGGTGATGGTGAGCGACGACGTGTTGGAGGCGAAGATCGCCTGCGGCTGCACGATGCGATCGAGCTCGCCGTAGATCCGCTTCTTCTCGTCGAGGTTCTCGATGATCGCTTCGACCACCAGCTCACAGTCCGCCAGCTCGGCGAGCGCGGTGGTGCCGCGCACGCGCGCCAGCGCCGCATCTCGTTCCTCGGCGGCGAGCTTGCCCTTCTCCACCGCCTTGCCGAGCGAGCCGCGGATCCTCCCCAACCCCTTCTCGAGCAGCCCCGCGTCGACTTCGCGCACCACCGTCTCGCAGCCCGCCTTGGCCGCGACCTCCACGATTCCCGAGCCCATCAGGCCGCAGCCCAGGACTCCGATCTTGCGAATGGCCATGCTCCGCCTCCCTCTCCGTCGTCGGTCAGTTTTCGCGGTCGAGCGCGCTCGCCGCGAGCTCCTCGATCACCCGCGTCTCGTCTCCCGCCACCCGGATGCGCAGCACGAGCGCGTCCGGCAAGTCGAAGGGCAGGCGCTCCGCCCACTCCACCACCTTCACTCCCGGTCCGAGCAGCAGCTCCTCGAACCCGGCCGTCTCGACCTCCCGCGGCGACAGCCGATAGAGATCGAGATGCAGCAGCCGGACGGCGCCACCGACATGCTCGCGCAGCAGCGTGAAGGTGGGCGACTGGATCTCGGAGCTGTCCAGGCCGAGGCCCCGACCGACGCCCTGGGCGAGCACCGTCTTGCCCGCACCGAGGTCGCCGGTGAGCAGCAGGACCCCGTCCGGCGCGAGCTCCCGGGCCAGCTCCGCGCCGAGCGCGCGCGTCGCCTCGGCGCTCGCGACACGCCAGGTCCTCATGCCGAGATCAGGCGGTCGTAGGCCGCGGCGAGATGGTCGACCAGGCAGCCGGCCGGCAGCGCCGGTCCGCCGAGCGCCGCGTGCGCGAGGTCTCCCGCGAGACCGTGCAAGTGGACCGCGAGCTGCGCGGCGAGCGCCGGCTCGTCGCCCTGCGCCAGGCGCGCCGCCACGAGACCGGTGAGCACGTCGCCGCTGCCGCCCGAAGCCATCGCTGGATTCCCGGTCAGATTGACGAAGCAGGTGCCGTCGGGCAGCGCGATGACCGTCCGCTCCCCCTTCAGGATCACGATGCTCCCGGAGAGCTGCGCGGCCCGCCGGGCCGCCGCCGGACGATCGGCCTGGAGCTCGCCGACGGCCACGCCGAGCAGGCGGGCGAGCTCTCCCGGATGAGGGGTGAGCAGGGTCGGCGCGCGCCGACCGGCGAGCTCTTCCGCCCGCCCGGCGAAGGCGTTGAGCCCATCGGCGTCGAGCACCACCGGGCGCGCGATCCGCAGCACGAGGTCGCGCACCAGGGCCGCCGTCTCCGCAGCCGTGCCGAGACCCGGCCCGAGGGCGACGACGTCGCGCTCCAGCGCGGCCGCGAAGAGCGCTTCGCCGCCTGTCGCGGCCAGTCCTCCCGACGGTTCTTCGGCCAGCGGCAGGCTCATCGCTTCCGGAACCGCGGCGGCGAGCGCGGGCCAGGCGCTACTCACCGTGGCCACGGTCACCAACCCGGCTCCACCCACGACGGCAGCTCGCGCGGCGAGGATCGCGGCCCCGGCCTTGCCGCGCGAGCCGGCGACCAGCAGGAGGTGGCCGAAGTCCCCCTTGTGCGCCCCGGCGCGACGAGGTACGAGCTCGGTCGCGAGCTCTTCGGAAACCAGCAGGTGGAGGTCTCCCTGGGCCACCGGCGAGGCATCGAACGGCACTCCCAGATCCGCGACCAGCAGCTCGCCGACCCACTCCGCGGCCGGCGCGAACAGGTGCGCGACCTTGGGCGCCGCGAAGGTCACCGTCGCCGTGGCGCGCACCGCCGGCCCGGGGAGGGAGCCGCTTCCGGCATCCAGCCCACTCGGCAGATCGACCGCGAGGCAGGGCCGGCCGAGCTCGTTCAGCAGCTCGACCAGCGCGTCGAAGGGGGCGGCCAGCGGTCGCGCGAGGCCGGTCCCGAAGAGCGCGTCGACGACCAGGTCGGCGGCGGCGGCGCGCGACGCCGCCGGTCGCCAGGCCTCGCCCAACTCCACCGGCTCCAGGCCGAGCGCCTGGCAGAACTCGAGCTGGCGCGCGCAGTCGTTCGCCAAGGGACGTCCGAACGCGGCGAGAAACAGCTCCACCTCGTAGCCGCGTGCGGCGAGTTGCCGGCCCAGCGCGAAGCCGTCGCCGCCATTGTTGCCCGGCCCACAGAACAGGGCCACGCGTCGGGCGGCCGGGAACCGCTCCCCCACCGCATCGGCGAGCGCCAGCGCCGCGTTCTCCATCAGGACCAGGGGCGGCAGGCCGAGCCGCTCCATCGCCCAGCGGTCGAAGGCGCGCGCTTCGTCGGCGGTCAGGATGCGCACGGCGTCACCTCGCTGGCCGCGCCCGAGCGGGCCCGGCCAGGTGCCATTCTAGCCTTCGGTTACAATTCCCGGACTCGCGATGATCCTCGGACCCTCGGGTCGGGAGGTACTGACCATGTCGAAATGGGAGTACAAGATCATCAACATCCGCAGCGAGAACTACCGTCTCGACCCCGCCTCCGTGCGCGAGCTCAACGCCCTCGGCGACGAAGGCTGGGAGCTGGTCTCGATCACCTCGGTGAACTTCAAGACCGGGGCGACCGACAACATCGCGATGGTCTTCAAGCGGGAGCGCGTCTAGCGCGGCAGGCGCCGCCTCCGGCCGCCCGCGGCCGGGAGATTGCGGCGCAGCGTCATCCCGAGCACCAGACCCGCCGCGACACCCACCAGCGGCACCATCCAGCGCCAGCCCCGGGGCGACCAGCCGAGCTCCTCCTCGGCCGCGGCGCGCAGCTCGGCGAGCCGCTGCTCGAAGCGCTCGCGGCTCTCCTCCAGGCGCTCGGTCATTCGTCTCCGTCCTCCTCGTCGTCGAGCGGAAAGACCTTGCCGCCCTCCTCGCCCACCACGCGCCCGCGCCACCATTCGACGTGAGCGCTCCACCGCCGGCCGACCGCCGCGGCCGGCGCCTCGATCTGGCGGAACCGGCTCGCGGCGCGCCAGGCGAACGCCAACGCGGTCAGGGCGAAGAGCGCCAACACCGCTCCCACCGCGCCCCAGCGCGGCAGCCAGAGGGCCAGCACCTCGATCAGGAAGTAGATCGCCAGCGCCAGGGTCCAGAAGGCGAAGGCGAACGCCGCGGCGAAGAGGACCAGGGCGCGGACGAGGGTGCGTCCCGACGCGGCGAGGTCGGCGGCGAGGGCGGCGAGCTCGGCCCGGACGACCTCGAGGAACGCCGCGCCCAGTCCGCGCACCCTGGCGATCCAGCCCGCACGGCGCCCCATCAGCCGCCTCCGACGCGCAGCGTGCGCACGGTGAAGGAGGCCGCCGAGCCGACCTCGTCGCGCACTCCGACAGCGAGCCGTTGCGGCCCCTGTCGCATGAGCAGGGTGAAGCTGTAGACGTAACTCTGGCCGACCGCGCGCGCGACGTCCGCCTCCGGGATCTCGATCGGCACCCGCGCCTCCTGCACCTCGGACATTCCGCCGTCCGAGTCCTGGGCGGCGAAGAAGACCCGCACCCGCGCCTGGCGGCCCCCCTCGTGCGGCACCAGCGTCAGGTTTCCGATCGGGATCCGGACGTCGATCGGCACCAGGAAGTAGCCGTCGTCGCGCCGCGACTCCTTGCCGCGCTGGACCACGATGCCGAGGGCGTTGCTCTCCGTGTCGTGGAACAGCGCCGAGACGACCCCGTCGGACATTCGGGCCTCGACGGTCTTGTCGCGATAGCCCTCGCGGTGGCGCACCACCAGGTCCTTGCGCTTGGTCTTGACGTCGATCTTGTGGTACCTGCCGTCGCCGCTGTGCGCCGGGCTGTAGCCCAGCGAGTAGTAGCTCGAGAAGTCCTGCGCGACGATGTCGAGTCCCTTCCCGGGATCGTTGGTGTTGAAGATCGCCTTGCCGCCCGTCGCGTCGGCCATGAACTGCAGGGTCGACTGGATGTTGCTCACGTAGATCGACTCGACCAGGCCGCTCGAGCTCGCCGTGCGGTTCTCGGCCGAGACCGCGGAGGAGACGCGAAGCCCGCCGGCGTCGATCGTGTAGAACGAGATCCGGTTGGCGTTGGCCTGCGAGGCGAGCTCCTGGAACTTGCGCGAGGCGTCGTAGCGCAGCGCCTCGAGGGCGAGGCCCGAGGAATCGGAGTACTTGTCCTGCACCGCCTGGTAGAGATCCTGCGCCACGACCATCGGCAGGCCGTCGCTGACGTAGAGGATCGCCTTGCGCCCGGGCAGACCGGCGAGCGAGCTCACGGTGTTCTTGAGCGCGCCGAGGGTGAACTCGAGGTCGTTGAACTGCTCGTCGGCGAAGCTGCGCACGCGCGACGCTGCGGTGATGGCGTCGCGGGAATCCTCGATCTCGGTCAGCACCCGCCGGCGGTCGGAGTCGAACTGGGTCCCCATGGCCGACACCTTCTCGAGCTCGAACAGGGCCTGCGCGATGACCTGGGGATCCCGCGTGAACGGCCGGCGCACGTGGAGCTCGCGATCGTAGGTCACCAGCATCACCCGGTCGCCGGGGTTCAGTCGGCTGCGCAGGAACTCGCGCAGCGACCCGAACACCCGGTTGCGATTGAACGGCCGCAGGTTGTAGTTGTCGATGTAGACCACCAGATGGAGTCGCTGGTCCTCCGGCGTCTCGATCTCCGCCAGGCCGACCGGAGGCGGCACCGGAGTGGGCAGCGGCTGCGACTTGGCTTCGACCGGCTGCGCCGGCTTGCCCTCGTCGACCGCGTAGAAATTGGTGATCGCCATCGGCTTGCCGTCCTCGAGGATCTCGAAGTCCTCGCGCGCGAGGCCGCGGACGCGCTGCCCCTTCTTGTCGGTGACGTAGACGTCGACGTTGACCACCGTCACGTCGATCGACTCGAAGAAACCCTCGGCGCTCGATTCCTCCGCGGGAGCATCGGTCGGATCCACCTGCTGGGCGGTCAGGAGCGCCGGCGCGACGACGAGCGCGCCGACCAGCAGGATCAGGCGAAGGGGAGAGTTCTCACGCATGGGCTCGGCCGCCGGGCTCCTTTGGATTCTATGGCATCAAGGTTGGACATCGGCGCGCGCCGAGAAGATCGCGCCGCTCGCCGGATCGGAGACCGCCACGACGATCTGGTTCTTCGTTCGCCGCAGCTGCAGGGTCATGGTGTAGGTGGCGAAGGCCCCCGCGGGGGGCTTGCCGGGCATCTCGAGCTGCACCGGAACCACCGGCACCTCCGAGCGTCCGCCCTTGTCGTCGAGCGCCGCGGCGCGCAACTCGACCGCCGCGACGAATCCCGCGCCGCTCGGCAGCGCAGTGACCTGGTCGAGCGGGATCCGCACCGTTATCGGGACGTTCATCGTCCCGCGCGCGGCCTTGACGGGCACGCCCAGCTCCAGGGGCAGGGTTCCGGCGCCGGGCGCGTCGCCGAACAGCAGCACGCTCTCCACCGCCATGCTGGTCTCGCGCTGGCGCGAGAAATCGACGTAACCGGAGCGATTGCGCACCTTGAGCCCCGCGACGCGGGTGGTGACCTCGACCTGATGCGCGCCGTCGTCGCCGACCCACTTGGGAGTGAAGCCCAGCCAGTAGTAGCTCCGGGTATCCGCGGCCGCGGCCTCGAGGGCGCGTTCGCGCTCGCCGTTGAGCAGGGCCTTGCCGCCGGTCTCCGTCGAGACCAGCTGCAGGCTCTGCTGCACGTTGTACTCGCGCTGGAAGAGGCGCGCCCGGTCGTCGAAGTTCGCCGCCGCGGAGTACTCGGCGCTGGCGGTCGATTCGTCGACCAGGCCGGGAACGTCGACCGAGTAGATGGTGTAGCCGAGCTGGTTGGCGGTGGCGATCAGCGGTTTGAAGAGCTCCTCGCCGCGCGGCTTGTCGGGCTCCAGCGCGGTCCGCCGGACGTCGTTGACGGTGTACTCCACCGGGTCGAAGGGCCAGCCGCCGGAGAGCATGAGGAGGACCTTGCGCCCGGGCGGATTGGCAAAGCCGCGCAGGGCCGCGGACGATGCGCTGACCACCCCCTCGATCTGGTCGATCAGGTTGTCGAGGAAGAACCGCTCGTCGATCGCCAGGCGGGTCTCGAGGGTCGATTCACGGCCGTACCAGCGTTCCTGCCGGCGGTCCTCCTGCAGGGTGCGCAGCTCGCTCACCCGCTCCAGCCCGCGCGCCGGGCGAGCCTGCGCGCGGCGCAGCACCCGCTCGAGCTCGGAAACCGACTGCGACCAGCTGCTCAGCATCTCGAGCTTGCGGCCGTCGTAGGCCACCACCGCCATGCGGTCCTCCGGACCGATCCGCGGCAGGTCCTCCACCAGCTTCTGCAGCACCTTGTCGCGGTCGTGCGGCATCGAGAAGTAATCGTCGATGAAGACGAGATAGCTCGTCCCGACGCCGGTTCCGGGAGCCAGCTGGGGAACGCCGGGGATCACCGGCTGGCCGGGATCCGGGGGGCCCTCGATGGCGTCGCCGCTGCGCACCTCGGTGAAGAAATCGATCGGCTGCTCCGTGCCGTCCACCTTGAGCACGAAGTCGCGCGGCGCGAGGCCGGTGACCGCCAGTCCCTCCTTGTCGGTCACCACGATCTCGAGGTTCACCACGCGGACGTCGACGACCTCGCCGAAGACGACGGGCTCCGGTGGCTGGGCCGGCGACGGCGTGGCCGCAGCGGCGAGGGCGAGCAGGGTGACGAGCGAGGCGCGCAGGCGAAGCGGGTTGGACATGTCTCGGTCCTCGGGGGTGATTGGGCCTCGGCGGAGCTCAGGCCCCGCCGGCGTGTCCGGCGATCGCTGCAAGCGACGTACCACGAAGCCGCGCCGACAGGTGACGGACGACCTGGGCCCCGTGATCGCGCGAATTCTCGATGAAGATCCGGTGCGTCTCCCGTCCGGCCTGCACCGTGCCCGCGACGTACAGGCCCGGCACGTTGGTCTCCCCGCTCCGCGGGTCGAAGCTCGGCACCGCCGTCTCCGGGTCGACTTCCACCCCGGCCGCCGCGAAGAGAGCGGTTTCCGGAGTGTAGCCGATCAGCACGTAGGCGGCGTCGGCGGGCAGCCGCTCCCTCCCGGAAGCGCCCTCGACCTCCACCGCCCCGTCGACGAAGGCGCGTACCCGGCTGGCGAATCGGGCGTCGATCTCCCCGGCCGCCAATCGGTTCTCCAGATCCGGCTTGACCCAGTACTTGATCGTCTCCTTGAGCGCAGCGCCACGGTGCACGAGGGTCACTCTCGCGCCGTGCCGGAAGAGGTCGAGCGCCACCTCCGCCGCGGAGTTTCCGCCGCCGATCACCGCGACCCGCTGGCCGAAGTGTGCAAACGGCTCACGGTAGCGCGCCCGAACCCAGGGGAGCCCCTCGCCGGGGACCCCCAGCCGGCGCGGATTGCAGAAATAGCCGGTGGCGAAGGCCACGGCCCGCGCACGGCGTTGAAGCTCCGCGCTCCGTCCTCTGGAGGTGACGAGGAACTCCCCGTCGAGGGGGCGAACCGCGGTCACGTCTTCGTAGAGCGCCAGCGGCAGGGCGAACTTCGCCGCCACCGCCTGGTAGTAGGCGATCGCCTGCCGGCGGTTCGGCTTGTCCTCCGGGATCGCGAACGGCACGCCGCCGATCTCGAGCCGCTCCCGGGTGGTGAAAAAAGTCATCTCGGCGGGATAGTCGACCAGCGAGGCGACCAGCGGCCCCCGATCCAGGAGCAGCGTCGTGAGGCCCGCGCGTTGCGCTTCGATGCCGAGTGCGATCCCGGTCGGCCCGGCCCCGACCACCAGCAGATCGAGCCTCGTGGTCGCGTCCGTCACGCGAATCCCTGCCCCGCCCGCAGCGCCCAGAGGTGATCGACCGGCCCCTGCCCGCCTCCGAGCGGCGCGGCGCGCCGGATCGCCTCGTGCAGATAACCGATCGCCCCCTCCACCGCGGCCACCAGTCCGTCGCCGCGTGCCAGGCGTGCGGCGATCGCCGAGGAGAGGGTGCAGCCGGTGCCGTGGGTGGCGCGCGTGACCAGCCGCGCATGCGCGAAACGATGGATCCGCTCGCCATCCCAGAGCAGGTCCACCACCGGGTCGCCCGGCGCGTGCCCCCCCTTGAGCAGCACCGCCCTGCCCCGCCCGCCCAGGCGCCGCGCCAGCCCCTCGCGCTCCTCCTCGCTCTCGGCGCGTTCCCCGGCGAGCCGCTCCGCCTCCGGGAGGTTGGGCGTCAGCAGGGTGGCGAGCGGCGCGAGGCGTTGGCGAATCACCTCGACCGCGTCGTCGGCGAGCAGCGGATCGCCGCTCGCCGCCACCATCACCGGGTCGAGCACCACCGGCGGCCCGGCGTGGACGGTGAGGCGGTCCGCGACCGTCGCCGCGAGCTCCGCGTTGGCCAGCATGCCGATCTTCACCGCGTCGACTCCGAGGTCGGAGAAGACCGCGTCGATCTGGGCCGCGACCAGCGCCGCCGGCAGCGCCTCGACCGCCAGAACGCCGCGGGTGTTCTGTGCGGTCACCGCGGTGAGGGCGCTCATGCCGTAGGCGCCGTGGGCGGCGAAGGCCTTGAGATCCGCCTGGATGCCCGCGCCGCCGCCGGAGTCGGAGCCGGCGATGGTCAGCACGCGGGTCGGGAGCCGGTTCATCCGGCCGCTCCGGCGGCGCGGCCGCCGAGCTCGCGCCAGGCGGCCCGCCGCTGGAACCAGAAGATCGCCACCAGCAGGAGTATCGCCAGGCTGATCGCCTGCGCGAGGGTCAGCGGGCCGAGGAAGCGATCGTCCTTGGCGCGCAGGAACTCGATCGCGAAGCGCTCCACCGCGAGCAGGGCGAAGACCGCGAGCGCGGTCCGGCCCGGCAGCTCCCGGCGCTTCAGCAGGTGGGCGCCGATCGCCCAGATCAGCACCGCCAGGACGGTCTCGTAGAGCTGCGTCGGATGGACGCGCAGCAGCTGGTCGTCCGCGATCGAAGCCGGCAGGTCGATGCCGAACTCGCCGCGCAGGTAGCCCGCGGTGGTCGGCGGCAGGCCGTTGGCGAAGCTCACCCCCCAGGGCAGATCGGTCGGCCTGCCGTAGTCGTCCCCGACCAGGAAGCAGCCGATCCGGCCGACTCCGTAGCCCAGCGCGAGCGCCGGCGTCGCCGCGTCGAGGAAGCGCCAGACCGGCAGCCGCCGCCGGCGCACGACCCAGAGCACCGCGAGGGTGGCGAGCACGAACCCGCCGTACCAGACCAGGCCGGAACGCTCGAACAGCAGCCGCCAGTCGCGGTAGAGCAGCGCGTAGTAGATCTTCGCGCCCACGATCCCGCCGACGCCGGCGGCGAAGAGGATCGAGCTCGCGTCCTCCTCGTCACCGATGCCGAGATGGCGCAGGCCGCGCCGCAGGGTCAGGTAGGCGACCAGGAAGGCGCCCACCAGGAGGACCCCGAACGGGCTGATGGAGATCGGCCCGATGTGGAAAAGCTCTTGGATCATCGAGATTTATCCTAACATTCGACAAATGCCCCAGGCCGCCTCGCGACTCCGCAGAGAAGGCGCCGCCGCGAGCCATCGCGAGCGGATGATCCTCCGCCTCCTGCGCCGCCCCGAGCAACGGCCGGCACGCCGCCTGCTCGCCCGCCTGCATCCGGCCGACGTCGCCCGCGTGGTGCCGCTGCTCACCCCGGACGAGCAGTCGCGCCTGCTCGCCACGCTGCTCGAGCTCCGCCTCGCGGCGCGCGTGCTGCGCGAGCTCGACGCCGAGACCCAGTCCACGCTCCTCGCGCAGCTCGACGATGCCGCCCTCGCCGCGCTGCTCAGGCGCCTGGCGGCGAAGGACGCGGTCGACCTGCTCGAACGCCTGCCGGCCGAGCGGACCGAAGCCGTGCTGGCTCAGGTCGAGCCGGCGTCGGCGACCCAGCTCGCCAACCTGATGCGCTACGGCGCCCGCACCGCCGGCGGGCTGATGGACCCCGACGTGCCCCGCTTCCTCGCCAGCCAGACCGTCGAGGAGACCCTCGCCCAGATCCGCCAGCTCGCCGAGGAACGCCGGCTCTTCTACCTCTACATCACCGACGATCGCGGCCACCTGCTGGGCATCGTGTCGCTCTGGCAACTGGTCACCGCCGCAGCCGAGCGGCCGCTGCGCGAGCTGATGTCGACCGAGGTGGTGACCGTGCGCGCCGACACCGCGGAGGAAGAGGTCGCGCGGGTCTTCGCGCGCTACGACCTGCTGATGATGCCGGTGGTCGACGAGGAGGCGCGCCTGGTGGGAGCCATCGCGGTGGACGACGTGCTGGACGTCGTCGAGGAGCAGGCGACCCAGGACCTCTATCGCCTGGCCAACCTGAACGTCCAGGAGGGCATCGCGACCCCGCCGTTGCGTTCGGTGCGCCTGCGCCTCCCCTGGCTGCTGGTCAATCTCGCCACCGCCTTCCTCGCGGCCAGCGTGGTGAGCGCCTTCCAGGGAACGATCGGCAAGTACGTCGTGCTCGCGGTGTTCATGCCGATCGTCGCCGGCATGGGCGGCAACGCCGGCACCCAGACCTTGACCATCATGGTGCGCGCGCTGGCGCTCGGCGAGATGGACCTGCGTCGCACCGGCTCGATCCTCCTCCGGCAGATGACCGTCGGCCATCTCTCCGGGCTGGTGACCGGCGCGGTGCTCGGCCTGATCGCCTTCGCCTGGGAACGCAACGCCGTGCTCTCCGGAGTGCTCTTCGTCGCCCAGACGGTCAATCTCACCGTGGCCGGCCTGTTCGGTGCCGCGGTGCCGCTCGCCCTGCGCCGGCTCGACCTGGATCCGGCGCTCGGCAGCTCGATCCTGGTGACCACCGCGACCGACGTCTGCGGCTTCCTCTCCTTCCTCGGCACGGCGACCCTGCTGCTCGGCTACCTGCGGCCGTGACCGTCGCCCCCTCGATCCCGCCCGAGCGCTTCGGTCTGCGCCGCCCCGACGGCAGGGACCGGCAGGCGCTGGTCGAGCTGCTGGGGGCGGACGCGGTCGTCGCCGACCACGAACGCCTGGAGCCGTTCGCGCACGACGAGACCGAATCCCTCGCCTTCCTCCCCGACCTCGCCGTCCTCCCGCAGGCGACGGCGCAGGTCGAGGCGCTGCTCGCCTACGCCAATCAGCACCGCCTGCCCGTCGTGCCGCGCGGCGCGGGCACCGGCCTGTCCGGTGGCGCCCTGCCGGTCTGCGGCGGCATCGTGCTCTCGCTCGAGCGCATGGACCGCATCCGCGAGATCGACCGGCGCAATCTGGTGGTCGTCGCGGAGGCCGGGGTGATCACCGCCGAGCTGCAGCGGCGGGTGGAAGCGCACGGCCTCTTCTATCCCCCGGATCCGGCTTCGAAGGAGAGCTGCCGGCTGGGCGGGAACCTCGCCGAGGACTCGGCGGGGCCGCGCTCGTGCAAGTACGGGACGACGCGGCGCTGGGTGCTGGGTCTCGAGGCGGTCCTGGCCGATGGGACCCGTCTCGAGACCGGCGGTCGCAACCGCAAGGACAAGACCGGCTACCAGCTCACCCAACTCCTGGTCGGCTCGGAGGGGACGCTTGCGGTCCTCACCGCGGCGACGTTGCGCCTGATCGGCCGGCCCCAGGCCACCCTCACCCTCATCTTGCCCTTCGCCGGGCTCGCCGCCGCGGCCGCGGCGGTGGAGCGCATCTTCGCCGCGGGCTACGAGCCGGCGGCCTGTGAGCTCATGGAGCGCGCCGCGCTCGCCGCCGTGGCCCGCCTCGAGCCACTTCCCGAGGCGCTGCGGACGGCCGAGGCGATGCTCCTGCTCGAGCTCGACGGCGACGACCGCGACCGTCTGCTCGCCGCGGCGAGCGGCATCGAATCGCTGGCGCGCGAGTTGGGCGGCGCCGCGGCGCTGGTCGCCGACGACGCCGCCAGCGAGCGCCGCCTCTGGCAGGTGCGCCGCCGGGTGGGCGAAGCGGTCAAACAGCTCTCGCTCTACAAGGAGGCCGACACGGTGGTGCCGCGCTCGGCGCTCGCCGAGCTGGTCGCGGCGGCGCGCGCCGCCGCGGCGCGCCAAGGGCTCACCGCCATCTGTTACGGCCATGCCGGAGAGGGCAATCTGCACGTCAATCTGCTGCGCGGCGATCTCGATCCGGGGCTCTGGGAGGAGCGGCGGGACGCCGCCGAAAGCGAACTGTTCGCCGCGGTGATCGCGCTCGGCGGCCAGATCTCCGGCGAGCACGGCATCGGCTGGGTGCAGCGCCGCTTCCTTCCGTTGGCCCTCTCGCCGGCCTCGATCGCGACCCAGCGCGCGCTCAAGGCGGCTTTCGATCCCCGCGGCATCCTGAATCCGGGCAAGATTTTCCCCGACGACGGAGCCGCGGTTGGGCCGCACCCCGAACTGCACTAGCATCAGCGCAAGGAGACGTGCGATGCGCCTCACCCCGCTCGGCAAACTGCTGCTCTTCCTGATCGGCCTCGGCCTGGTCGCGACCGCCGTCTATCGCTTCGTGCCGCCGGAGCAGCTGCCGTGGAATCGCACCCCCGGCGCGAGCCCCGAGACCTCCCGCCCGCCGGCCGCCGAGACCGTCCCGGTGCGCGAGGAACGTCCCGTCCGGCCGGCCGAGCCGGCGAGTGGCTCGGCCCCCGCCTGGATCGAGATCCGCGCCGGACTCTTCGCCTCGGGCAGCGAGCAGAATCCGGTCGACACGCCGGCCTTCTCCATCCAGCGCGACGAGGTCACCAACGGCGACTACGCCACCTTCCTCGCCGCCTGCCCGCGGGGCAGCGCCTGCGGCCCGCGGGAGCTGCCGTCCTACTGGGAAGACACGGCCTACCTGAGCTCCCGCCGCGACCACCCGGTGGTCTTCGTGAGCTGGAGCGACGCCGCGGCCTACTGCAAGTGGGCCGGCGCACGCCTCCCCACCGCGATCGAGTGGGAGAAGGCGGCGCGCGGCAGCGACGGCCGGGCCTATCCGGGAGGCGAAGTCGCGGATCCGGAGGCGATCAACATCCTGGGCAGCGAGCGGCGAGACGAGAAGAGCCGCGCCCCGAAACAGATCGCCTCCTGGGCGGTGACCGATCCTCGCTACCGCCGCGACCGCTCGCCCTACGGTGTGCTCGCCATGGCGGGCAACGTCAGCGAGTGGACCGCGTCGGCGAGCCCGGACGAGCCCGACCTGCGGCTCGCCGCCGGCGGCTCCTGGGACTCCTGGGAACTCGCCGACGGCCGCACTTACAACCGGCTGCCCAAGAACCCCGACGACCGCAGCTCGAGCCTCGGATTCCGCTGCGCCAAGTCGCGCTAGGGCAGGAACCGTCACCGATGAGGAGTCGCTGAAGAAGCTCACCCAGGGAAAGGGGCGCCGGCACGGCACGCCGATCCGTGCGCCCGCCGCCTCGATCCAGGAGAACTGCCGCCATGTTCACGAAGACCGCCCCGCCCGCCTTTGCCGGAGCTTTTCTCCTCTCGCTCTTCCTTCAGACGTTGGCGGCTGCGCCGCCGGCGCACGCGCAGGACGACTCGCTCCAGAAGGTGATCGACGGCGGCGTGCTGCGGGTCGCCGCCGAGCCGGGCACGCCGCCCATGCTGTTCAAGGAGGGCAATCGCTACGACGGCTTCGACTGGGCGATCGCCAAGGCGATCGCGTCCCGCATCGGCGTCGACGACGTGGTGATCGTGGCCGGCAAGTACTCGGAGCTGCCGGCGCGGCTGATCGCCGGCAAGGCGGACGTCATCATCTCCGGCTACACCGCCGACCCCTCGATCACCGGCGTCGACTGGTCGGAGAGCTACCTCGACTACGGTCTCTGCCTGGTGGTCAAGCGGGGACGGGGCATCCGCTCGCTCGCCGACCTGCGCGGCAAGGTGGTCGGCATCTTCAACGATCCGGCGGCCGAGGAAGAGGTGCAGTCGATGGGGATCGGCTACGCCCGCCTCGAGAAGTACGAGGACGGGTACTTCGATCTCCTGGAGCAGGGCAAGCTCGACGGCTTCATCTACGACTTCCCCTACGCCCAGGAGGAGATCAAGCCGTTCGGGAGCAAGCTCGAGATCGTCGAGTTCAACCTCTCGAAGTCGAGCTACAACGTCGGCGTGCGGCGCGGCGCCTCGACCCTGCTCAAGATGGTCAACTCCGCGGTGCGCAGCCTGAAGGCCTCCGACGAGTACCGCCAGATCGTGCGCAAGTACCTGGGCGGCGCCGGTCCGGCGCCGGTCGCCAAGGTCGCCGCCGGGCAGAGCGTCTACAAGGTGCGCCCCGGCGACACCCTCTCCGGCATCGCCCGCGATCAGCTGGGCAACATGCGCCGCTGGACCGAGATCTGGGAGGCCAACCGCAACCGGATCGCCGACCCCAACCTGATCGACATCGGCTGGGAGCTGGTCCTGCCGGCGCGGTAACACCGGAAAAGAGGGACAGGCACGCATTTCCTCCTCACGGTGGCGCTGCTCCGCCGCCTAGCAGGAAATGCGTGCCTGTCCCTCTTTTCCCTCCCGTCAGGGCACGCTCGACGACCAGGCGTTGACCGTGCCCCACTCGAAGCCGTCCGCGAAGAGGCGACAGGCCGAGGGCGTCTGCGAGGCGACGACGACGACGGTGGGATCGACCGTGAGGCGGGCACCACCGTTGACCTGGAGGAGGCTCGGCCAGCAGCCCGAGACGCCGGAAGCGGTGCCGTCGACCGCGAGATCGGTCAGCGCGACGACCGTCGAGGCCCCCTCGACGCGGAAGAACCCCTTGACGTAAGTCGCGGCGCTTCCGGCCCCGCTGACGGTGAGCGTGCGCGGCACCATGACATTCTCGAGGAAGCTCCCGGGCGCAACGACGATCGCGGTGCAGGCCGGTGCCGCGACCGCCGCCGAAAGGCTGGGGTAGGTCCCGGTGGGCACGTTGCAGGTGACGCCTGCGAGCGGGCCACCGCACCAGCCGGCGAGCATCAACGCTAGCCAGAGCGCACCGCGCCCTCGCTCACGGCTCACCGCGCACCTCCGCGGCCAAGGCCGACGCCTCCGAGGAGCGCTGGATCTCCTCGCGCATCTCCCAGTCGAGCCCGCGCACGGCGGGCGCTCCCCACTCCGCCGCATGCAGGTACTTGCCCCTCTCCTCCGGCGACTTCTCCTCCTCGACCGGGATCCGGTGCTGCTCCGCCCACTTGTCCTGACGAATGCCGGTCACCTGCCAGGAGATCTCGACCCGCGGGCCACCCCGGATGAGAAAGCGATTCCCCGCGACCTTCTGCGCGATCCAGCAAGCGGTCCAGTCGCCCAGCGGCGTGAGCTGGTAGCGGAAGTCGCGGTTCAACGCCTCGAACCACTCCGGCAGCTCCACCCACGCTTCACCATTCTCGTCGAGCGTCACGTTGCCGTTGTACACGTTCATCATGTCCGGCGACTCGACGAA
>CAYZWR010000041.1:0-8399 GCA_964481735.1 uncultured Thermoanaerobaculia bacterium | reverse complement strand
CGTCGAGCGTCACGTTGCCGTTGTACACGTTCATCATGTCCGGCGACTCGACGAACGAGTGATAGAGGTACTTGTTCTCCGGATCGAGGGGGTGGTCGATCTTGAACGACCCGCTGCTCTTCGACAGGTTGCCGACGACGTTGACGCCCCCATCGAAGTAGGCCGCATAGGCCGCCGAGCCGCCTGGCGCGATGCCGTAGACGCCATAGGCGGACGAGGAGGTGCCGTTGGTGCCACCGAGGACGCCGATCGCCTGGCCCATCGTCGACATCGCCAGGCCGTAGACGCCACGCGCCGCCGTCGTCGATCCCGACCAGCCGTAGACGCCGAAAGTCGTGCCCGACGACGCTTGCGCCAAACCCTGGACGCCGACGCCGTCGGTCGACCAGGAGCGCCCCAAGACGCCCAAGGTCGAGCCCGTCGTAGAGCTCGCCCAACCCGAGACGCCGACACCGTCCGTCGAATCGGATCTGCCAACGGCACCGTAGGCGAGCCCCGACGTCGCCGAGGCCCAACCGTAGACCCCCTTGCCCGACATCGAATCCGCGCGGCCCTCGACGCCGGACGTCTCGCCCGTGGTCGCCAGGGCCCGTCCGTTCACCCCCTTTCCGACCACCGAGGAGGAGATCCCGTAAACCCCGGGAGCGGTTCCGGTCGTCGAGGTCGAGTGACCCTCCACAGCGGCTCCGCCGGTTGTCGCGGTCCTACCGAAGACGCCGACCCCCAGCGGCGACTCGGTCTCGCC
Source organism: uncultured Thermoanaerobaculia bacterium (assembly GCA_964481735.1). GTDB lineage: Bacteria > Acidobacteriota > Thermoanaerobaculia > Multivoradales > JAGPDF01 > JAGPDF01. Next base: position 7,654 of record CAYZWR010000041.1, on the reverse strand, counting down.
GAAGACGCCGTAGGTCGAGCCGGAAGCGGACGAGGCGTAGCCCACCACGCCCCGACCGCTGCTCGAATCCGAGCGACCGAGGACTCCGTAGGTCTCCCCCGAGGCGCCGGGGTAGGTGCCCGAGATCGCCGCGTTGCCGGTCGGCGCCGCCTGCGGCATGGACTCCGACCAGGGTCTCGCGCTGAGCGCTGCGCTTGCGGCGATCGATCTCCCGGCCGTGGTGATCCCGCCCTCCCCTCGCTCCTCGAGATAGCGCTTCAGGACCGCGACCGCTTCGGCGACCTCCTCGTCGCTCGCCGCGGCCGGAACGTCGAAACGCCGGGCTTCGGCCCAGATGGAGCGCTCCGAGCCATCCCCTCCCTCCGGCTCCGGGTGGAGCGGCCGGATCGTCCAGGCGTAGCGCTTTCCGGCTTCCAGACAGCGTTCGCCGGCGGCGGTCCAGCCGGTCGAGCCGGCGGGCAGGGCGATCGTCCAGAGGCGGCGGTACTCGGTGTCGGTCCCCTCCCCCGAGCGGAGCTCGGCGACGGTCAGCTCGAAGCCCGCGGCGGCCGGGTCGGCTGTCCAGTGAAACGTGGGACAGCTCGGCGCCGGAGCGCTCTCGCTGCGCAGCCCTCCGGGGCCGACGGTCTCGACCGCGCCCAGGGCAGTGGCAATGAGGCCGGCGAGAACGAGACCGGCGGCGGCATGGGACGTCGTGCGGCGATCGGGCATGGGTCCATCCCCTCTGGTTTCGCTGCGGCGCACTTCCGCGCCGCGATGGCGCCAATTTCTAGTTCGCGCCTCGCTGCGACGCCTGACCGGAGGGTGACCAGGGGATGATCTTCCCGTGATCCTCGGGGAGTTAGACTCGCGCCGCCAACGGGAGCCAGAGTGGGAGACGTCTACCGCACCGGACCTTTCGCCTACGACGCGGCCGAGCGCGAGCTCCGGCGCGACGGCATCCGACTCGAAGCCCAACCCAAAGTGCTCGCGGCGCTCGAGCTCTTCCTCGCCGCACCGGGCCGACTGCACACCCGCGAAGAGCTCCTCGACCGCCTCTGGCCCGGCCTCCACGTCGGCGAGGAGGCGCTCACCCAGACCATCCGGAAGCTGCGCCTCCTGCTCGGCGACGACGCGGCGGAGCCGCGCTACCTCCAGACGGTGCTCAAGGGGGGCTATCGCTTCGTCGCCCCGGTCGAGCGCCTCGAGGTTTCGACTCCATCGCCGGCCGGCCCGGCGCACCCTCCTCTTCCGCCGGCGCGCCCCTCCGGGAAGGCTTCGCCGCCGCGCAGCGCGACGGGCCAGCGCCGGCTCCTGACCGGTGCCGCGCTCGGTGTCGCGGCGGTGGCCCTGCTGGCTCTCGCCCTAGCGCGGCGCGGCGAAAGTCCTCCCTCGAGCCTCTGGACCGCCGAGCCGAGGCGGCTCACCTCCACGCCTCGCCTCGAGATCCAGCCCGCGATCTCCCCCGACGGCGCCTTGGTCGCCTACTCCGCCGCTGCCGATGACGCCACGCCGCCCGGGGAGCTCGATCTCTGGCTCCTCGCCGTGACGGGTGGAGAACCGCTCCGCCTGACCGCGACGCCGCTCGACGAGTGGGGCGCCCGTTTCCGTCGCGACGGTCGCGAGATCCTCTTTCTGCGCGGCTCACCGGGGGACTACGACACCGAGCTGCGCGCCATCCCCGTCTTCGGCGGCAGCGAACGCCGCCTCGCACCGGCCGCCGGCAGCGCCGACTGGTCGCCCGACGGGTCGGAGCTCGCGCTCGCCCGCCATGCCGGCGACGGCTACGAGATCGTCCGGCGCCGGATCGACGACGGCGGCGAGCGCCGGCTCGCGACCCTCGCCGAGGCGCCCCACGCCCTCGTCTGGTCGCCCGACGGGCGCCGGCTCGCCTTTCTCGCGGGGCGACGTCATTGGGTTCTCGACGCGCACGGCGGCGCGCCGCGGAGCGTCGCGCCGGAGACATCGGCCGAGCGCGGTCTCGCTTGGGACGGCAACGAGGCGCTGCTCTCCAACGTCGCCTCGCCGGGCCGGGACCGGAGGATCGCCCGCCTCCCCCTGAGCGGCGAGCCGGAGACCGTGCTCCAGGCCTTCGCGGGAGCCACCGAGCCCTCGGTCGCCGCCCAGGGAGGCGCCCTGGTCTTTCTCGGCGAAAGCAAGCAGCGCGAGATCTGGCGACTCGACGCGGACGGCTCGGCGGCGACCGCCCGCGCGGCCCCTTCGACCGTCGAGGGCTTCGACCTGGATCTGGCCGGGGACGTCCTCGTCCTGCTCGACTGGGATCCGACCCCTGGACGGACGCCGCTGGTCGCTCAGCGCCTCTCGACGGGCGAAATCGAAAACCTCGGCGAGGGACTCTGTCCGGCCCTCTCGCCCGACGGCACGCTCCTCGCGACCTTCGACCCTCGCCCGGGCGAACGCGGTCTCTTCCTCCACGACCTGCGGACCGGCGCCCGCCGTCGGCTGGTCGCGGATGCCGGCCCTCCCGGCCGGCTCGAGGAGAACCTCCACCGTTGCCCGAGCTTCTCCCCCGACGGCCGAAGCGTCGCCGCCGAGCTCCTGGCCGAGGATGGCTCCGCGTCGCTCGCGGTGATCGAGGTCCACGACGGCAGCGTGCGCCGCTTGGCCGCCGGCCGCTTCGGGCGCCCCGCCTGGTCGCCGGAAGGCCGGCGCCTCGCGGTCTGCCCCCTCGCCGACGGCGCTGAGCGCAGAGTGCGCCTCGTCGACGTCGCCGCCCCCGCTCCGACGACGCTTCCCATCGAGTGCCCCTTCCGCGCCGGGCCGATCTGGGACGCCGAGGGCACCCTGTGGATTCTCGTCGACCAGAAGGCGAGCCCGGCGCTCGCCGGATTCACGGCGGCCGGCCGCGAGATCGCCCGCGTGCCGCTCGGGCTGCCGATCGATCCGAGTTTCTGGGGGGTCTTCGACGTGCGCCGCACCGCGGCCGGCGCCTGGTGGGTGCTCGTCGAGCGCTACACGAGCGACCTGTTTCTGCTCGCCGACGGCTAGAGACTGCGCAGCTCGCGCTTGATCTCCGAGAGGCGGGCCTGGACCGCGGCGCGGTCGAGGTCGCGGAACTTCGTCGGCAGGAGCTCTTTGCTGGTGCACTCGAGGATCGCGGCGAGGATCTGCAGCTCGCGCTCCAGGCTGTTGGTGGTCGGAATGAAGTCCGTGAACGCCCGGCGGAGATGCTCGACCGCGACTTCCGAGGCCTCGGCCGCCTCCGCCTCGAGCACCGCGCGCACCAGCACCGCCTCGAGGTCGGAGCCCGAGTAGCCCTTGAGCGCCTCCTCGCTCGCCACCTCGCCCAGGCTCGCCACGGCGCATTTCATGGCGAGCTTCTTCTTCATCACCTGGAAGATCTCGTCGTATTCGCCCAGCGTCTCCGGGTAGAAGAGTGGGATGTGCTCCTCCGCCCGCCCCTGCCGCTTGAGGTCGATCGGCAGCAGGTCCGGGCGCGCGGTGATCAGGAACCAGAGCACCCGGCCGCGGTTGCGGGTGTCGGCCATGAAGGTCGCGATCTGGGCGAACACCCGCTGCTGCGTTCCCGAGTCCCCCGACTGCTCGCGGTTGCCCAGCGCCGCGTCGGCCTCGTCGACCACCACCCCGACCGGCGTCAGTGAGGCGAGGATCTTCAGGATTCGCTCCAGGTTCGATTCGGTGGAGCCGACCCACATCGAGCGGAAGTTCTTCAGCTTCACGCAGGGGAAGCCGATCTCGTGCGAGAAACACTCGACGAGGAAGGTCTTGGCGCTGCCCACCGGGCCGCAGATCAGGTAGCCCATCGGCACCGCCGCCGGGTTGCCACGCGCGATGGCGCGCGCGGCCCGCTTCAGCCGCGCCTTGACCGCCGGCATGCCGGCGACCATCGCGAGGTCGTACTTCGGCTCCACGTACTCGAGCAGCCCCAACCCCTCGGTCTCGATGACCTCCTTCTTCACCCGACGCACCCCGTCGAGCGTCAGGCGGACGCCCTCGGCGTCGGCGCCGTCGAGCAGCTGCGCGAGCTGCGCCCGGGTCATGCCCGCGGTGAGCTCGGCGAGGCGCTGCGGCGCCACTTCCGACTGCGCGGCGAACCAGTCCGGCGGGCGCACCGCTTCGACGTACTCCCGGCGCTCGACGGCGTCGGGGCGAGGAATCTCCACCTCGCGCGTGGCCGACGCCCGCACCAGCTTCGGGTCGAGCTCGGCGAGGCTCTCGGTGACCATCACGACGACGACGTTCTTGGCGAGCAGCACCGGATCCTGCGCCCACTTGCGCAGGTAGACCAGCACCGCCCGATCCTCGGGCGTCCGGTAGGCGGCCTCCGCGTTCGGCGCCAGCGTCTCGGCGAAAGGCAGGAAGAGGACGGTCGGCCGGGCCGGCGCGAGCGCCGCGCAATGGCGGAAGTAGGAGTCGAGCAGCGCGAAGGCGTTTCCCGCGTCGCGCGGCAACCCTTCCGCCCAGGTGGTGCCGTGCACCGCGTCGTAGGCCTTCAGGCGATCGAGAAAGTGCCGGCGCGCCTCCGCGGTGGCGAATCCGAGCCCCTCGGCCCGGTTGTAGGAGATGCGTCCCGGCCAGCTCGCGAACAGGGTCTCGGCGAGGAAGGCGTCGAGCGGCTCGAAGCGGACGCCTTCGCCGCCGCGCACCGGTACCAGGTCGGCCGGCACGCCGTGCAGCAGGAAGGTGTTCGCCTGCTTGCCCGAGATCGAGCGCGCCACGCCCGCGGCCCAGCCTGGCAGCGTCGCGAGGAAGGCGTCGCCGCTCACCGGCGGGTCCTCGTGCGCTCGGGAGGCGGCGGGGGCGGGGGCGCCGTGAGCGGGAGCTTCAGCTTCGGCGAGAGCGGCGTCGGGCTCTCCGCCTCGGGCATGCCGCCGAGCATGCGCTCGAGCTCCTCGACCGACGCGGCGTCGGCCTCGACCTGGGCCAGCACGTCGTCGATCTCCGCCGAGAAGGCGGTGGCGTCGGTCGCCGCCACCGACTTCTGCCGCAGCAGCTCGAGCAGCGAGGCGAAGGAGTCGATCTCGGCGGCGAGCGCCTCACGGCTCTGCTCGTTCTTGTCGAGCGCCCGCAGCAGCTCCTGCTGGATCTCGAGGTTCTTCTGCAGCGCCTCGCGGACGCGCGGCGCGAGCTCCTGGTCGGCGAGCTGCCGGTTCAGCCGGGCGATCTCCTGCCCCACCTTGCCGTGGTCGGAGCCCGCGGCGATCTCGTCGTACTTCTGCAACAGCCAGAGGCGGCGCAGGATCGCCGCCAGCATGGCGTCGAACTTGGCCGCCTGCTCGGCGAGCAGGCCCTGGCTCGCCGGCGAGAGGCCGCGGTAGTTCGCCTGGATCGAGCGGCAGAGCTCCTGCAGCCGCTGGAAGCGGGCGCGCGACGCACCCGGCAGGGCGCCGAACTGCTCCTCCTGGCTGAGCGTCGCCACCTGACGGTCGGCGTACTTCCGCTCGATCTCCAGCCGGCGCTTGGCGCGCTCGACGAGGAACGGCAGGGTCATCATCTGCAGCCCCGCCCAGAGCAGCAGCGGCAGCGGCGAGGCGAGCACCCCGGCGAAGCCCACGGCACCCAGCACCAGGATCGCCTGGTACTGGTTGGCGATCGCGCGCTTGAGCGCCGGATGCCGCTCGAAGAAGCTCACGCCCCGCCGTTCCTTCAGGCCTTGTCGCCCTGGCGCACGCCACCGCCCGACTCACCGCCCGGGAACGGCGCCGCCTCCTTGACCGCGTCGGGTTTCTTCAAGCCCATCTCCACCTCGAACTCGGAGAGGATCGACTGCGCCTGCAACTGCCGCGACTTGCGTTCCAGCTTGATGCGCTCGGTGTCGAGCCCGCCGGTGGCCACCTCGACCGCCGCCTTCGACTCCGCCACCCGCTGCTTGATCTCGTCGAGGTACTTGTCGGCCGTGGCGGCGGTGCCGTAGGTGTCGAGCTCGGTCAGCGCATCGGCCGCGCTCTTCATCACCTCCGCCTTCTTCGACTCGGCGATGGCGCGCCGGCACTGCTCGATCTTGGCGCGCAGCTTGCCCTTGATGTCCTCGACCGAGAGCTGAGCGTTCTCGAAGGCGTGCTTGGCCGACTCCAGCTGCTCGCTCGTCGCCGCGATCTCCTGGCGCACCTGCTGCAGCGTCCCGGCGTCGTCCTCGGCGAGGCGGCGTGCCTCGGGCGAGCCCTCGGCGAGCGCGGTCTTGATCGAAGCGACCAGCGATTTCTCCTTGCGCTGGGCGTCGGCCAGCTCCTGCTCGAGACGGAGGACCGTGGCGCGCGTGGTGACCAGGATCTGGTTGAGCCGGGGCAGGGTGTTGCGCATCTCCTCGATCGACTCCTGGAGCATCACCTCCGGGTCCTCGGCGAAGGAGATGAAGAAACCGAGCCAGGACTTGATCAGGCGAGCCAGACGGCTGAACATGGCGCTCTCCTCGGAATTCGAACCGGCGGCCGGAGGGTCATTCCGCTCTCCCCTCTTCCGCGGACGGGTCGACGGTGATCGGGTTGCCTTCGACGAAGGGGGCGACGGCCGACTGCAGGCGGCGCTCCTCGGCCCGCTTGGCGGCGCGCCACTCGTCCACTCTGGCGGCGAGCGCCGCCAGCGCCCGCTGATTGGCTTCCATCGTGGCGCGGTGCTTGCGCGCCAGCTCGTCGAGCTCGGCCTGCAGCAGGGCGTTCTCGCGCTCCACCGCGGCACGCCGTTGCGCGAGCTTGCCGGCGAGGAAGCCCTCGAAGCGGTCGAGCGCCTGGTCGCGACGCACGGCATCCTGGATGATCTCCCCGAGCGCCACCCGCCCGCCGGGGTTCATCTCGAGGAATCCGGCGAGCGCCGCGGCCTTGGCCGCCGGCGCGAGCTCGGCCAGCCCGGGGCTGGCGAGCATCTCGTGCACCTTGAGCGCGGTGAAGCCGTGGGCGGGCTCGGCGATGCCGGCGGAGCGGTAGATCTCGCCGAAGCCGGGAATCTCGAGCTCGCCGCCGCTCCCGGTCGCCGGCGCGAGCGCGCGGTCGTCGATCGGCGGCGGCTCGGGGAGGGCGGCCAGCAGCTGCTCGAGCTCGGAGTCCGCGCCCGGCAAGGCGCGTCCGGGCGACGATGCGGTCGCCCGGGGGGGAGCCGCGGCGAGCTCCACCAGCTTCAGCTTGCTCAGAACCTCCTTGAGCCCCATGGCTGCGCGCCCCACTTTCCGGCCGACGGCGGGATTCTACGCGCGATCGGCCGGCGCCGTCTCAGCTCGCGAAGAGCTGGACCTCGCGCGCCACGCGTTCGCCCATCTCGAGGGCGCGCGAGAGCTCGGGATGGCGGACCACGATGTAGCCGTCACCGACCAGGGTCTGCTTCCAGTTGCGGCGCGGCGCGCCGATCGGGGTGAGGTCGACTTCCACCACGTGACGGCCGAACTCGGCGAGCAGCGGCTCGAGACCGCTCACCCGCCGGATGTGCCCCTGCCCCTGGGCGCGCTTGAAGGTGATCACCACGTTCCACTTGCGTTCGAAGACCCGGTTCACCCGCCCCAGGCAGGCGGCTTCCGCCCAGCCGACGTAGGTGTCGTTGTCGGTGCAGTAGTTCATGATGTCGACGGTCCGCGCGCCCGGCGGGCGTCCGCCGATCTCCCCGAAGACCACCTCGCCGTCGGCCTTGCGGTACCACTCCATGTGGGTGAACCCGGTGTCGAATCCGAGCGCCTCGAGCACCTGGCGGCCCATCTTGCGCCCGCCGG
>CAYZWR010000040.1:0-26454 GCA_964481735.1 uncultured Thermoanaerobaculia bacterium | reverse complement strand
GCGCCACGGCGCCGGTGTTGCCGAGGGTGAGCGTCGAGGCGCCCGGAGGCGTGACCGGATTCGGCACGAAGGCGTGCGACGCTCCGGCCGGCACCGAGCCGGCGGCGAGCGTGACGTTGTTGGTGAACCCGAGCAGTGAGCCGACGTTCACCGTGTAGACCGCGTTGGCCGGCGCGCAGATCGATTGGCTGGCCGGCGTCACGCCGAGCGAGAAGTCGGGAGCATCCGAGCAATCGGTGAACTTGAAGGCGCCGATGCGGGTCGACCAGGTGGAGGCGGCGTTGTACTCGCCGGTGAACCAGAACGTGCAGTCGTCTTCCGGGTCGAGCGACATCGCCGAATAGTCGCCGTAGCGGTTGCTGCCGTTCGACGCGCTGCCGGCGACCAGCACCTCCTCGCCCGAAGTCATCGTGCCCAGCGGATCACCGGCGTGGCGGCCGACGTAGCGCAGCCCCGGCGAGAGCGTCGTGCTCGACACGTTGTAGCCCAGCGCGATGTTCTCCTGGCCGTCGACGGCGATCGCGCCCATCCAGCGGTGGTGGATGTCCGGCGCGTAGGTGCCCTCCTGGTAGAGGCTCCAGCCGGCGCCGGTGTTGCGCGCCTCGAACCAGCGCTTGCCGCCGTGGTTGGTGCCGTCGATGTCGGTGACGAAGTTGCCCACCAGTGCCTGGTGACCGGCGAAGTTGCGATAGACCAGACGAAACATGATCACTTCGCGCAGCGGGTCGAGCGTCGTGCCGGTGCCGGGCTGTGGGAAGCAGTTGAACGACACTAGGCCGCAGAGATCGGAGTCGAACTCGGTCACGACGAGATCGGGGAGCTGGGTGAGGGTCGAGTTGCCCGGCGTCGTCCAGTCGACGTGGAAGGCGAAGATCTCGACCCGGTCCTCAGCCGGGAAACCGGCGGGGCCGTGCACCTCGGTGTCGCGGTGGCGCAGGATCAGGCCGGGCGCTCCCGCCGGGGGCGCGAGGTCGCCGTCGTAGTCGGCCGGCGTCGCCGCCTGGAAGCCGAAGCCGCTCAGGTCGGCCAGCGTGAAGCGTTGCGCGGTAGCGGCGAGGCCGGCGAGCATCTTCGCCCGATCGAGCGCGTAGACCGCCGGCGAGCTCTCGTTCGAGGTGACGTAGTAGGCGTCGGGCCAGACGGCGTACTTGGGATAGTCCGGGAAGCTCGGCGTCGTGAAGTCGTAGGCGAAGTAGCTTCCCGTCGGGTCGGAGGTCTGCGAGACGTAGACGCAGAGGTGATTGCCGCTGCCCGCGAACTCCGAGAGGAGCCAGCGATCGGCGAGCGCGTCGTAGAGCACGATCGGATCCCCGAAGCCGGAGGCGCAGGCGCCGGTGCCGAGCGAGTCCATGGAGAACGGTCCGTCGGCGACCGAGCCATCCGCCTTGTTGTAGATGGTCACCAACCCGCCGCCGCTGCCGTTGATCGATTGGATGTAGTAGTTCGGGCCGACGTCGCCCACCGTGTCCGGCGGATTGACCCCGGTGTAGCCCTGGCCGTCGAAGTTCAGATGCTCGGTGAAGGCGACGCCCTGCGGCGCCTCGGCCTGCAGCTCGAGCAGCGGGTCGACGCCGGTCCAGCGCTCGCTGCCGGTGGTCGCCGGCGGGCGCCGGCGGCGGGGCACTTCGCGGATCGGGTCGCCCGGCTGCCACGCCTCGACGGTGGGCAGATCGCGGACGGCGGGGGTCCAGACGGGAACGACCGCTTCGCTGGTCCAATCCGCCCCTTGGCGGAGCTGGATCGAGCCGTCCTGGGCGGAGGCGGAAGCGAGCGCGAGCAGCGCCGCGCTGACCAGGATCAGGGTGACCTTGTGGCGCATGGGAATCTCCGTCCTCGCGAGAGGTGAGAGGTTGCCTGGCGAGGATGCCGATCAGGGTAGCAGGTCGGGAACGGCTGGTCGAGGGAGCGCTCCGCTGGCGCGGCGGGCGGAGGCTCAGCGCCGGTCGGGGGCCGCTTCGAGGAGCTCGCGGATCTTGAGGTCACCACGCTGGCTGATGAGGCGGATCTCGGCGCCGCCCCCGCCCAGCTCGGCGACCGCGCGTTTGCTGAGCTGCCCGAGCCGCTCGACGGTGATCGAGAAGTCGGTGGTGAGCTCCCCCTGGGTCTCGAGCACCAGGCGCGCTGCGGCCCCCGGCCGGAGCTCGACCGAGATCGCTCCGGTGACCGTCTCGAGCCGCGACGGCGCGCCCCAGGCGGCGGCCTGGAGGACGGCGCGAAGGGCGCCGCGATCGCTCCGCGCGTCGAGCGCTCCGCCCACCCAGAAGCGTTGCTCGCCCGCGACGCTCCGTGCCTCGACCGGCGCGGCGATCCCCTTGACCTCGATCAGCCCACTTTCCGTGCGCAGCGCGAGCGGCGCGGTGGAGGGCACGAAGAGCGTGAGGTCGAGGCGCCGCTTCGTCCACTCGGCGGCCGTCTCCGCCGCCCCGGGTGCGGCCGCGGGAGGGGCGATCCGCACCGTGACGGCGCCCTCGCTCGACGTGGTCTCGATCGTCCAGGGGCGCGGGTCGTCGGCGTGCCGCTGCCCGACCGACCAGAGCTGCAGGCGCCCGGCCTCGCCACCGCGCACGCGCAGGTCGCCGAAGAGGTTCTCGACCACGACCCGCGCTCCGGCGACGACCTTGACCTCCCGCTCCTCGCGCTCGATCGACCAGGCGTCGGGCGACGGGGGCGGCTGCGCCGCGGCTTCGAGACGCCCGGCGGCGAGCAGCAGCAGGGCGCTCGCGGCGGCGCGCCCGAGGCTCACCAGATGGTGCCCTGCGCGCCGCCGGCGGGCGCCTCGCCCTCGCCGTTCTCCGGCGCCGCCTCGCCGGCGGCGACCGGCTCGTCGCCCAGCCAGAGGAAGCGGTCCATGCTGCGCGCCCAGACGAAGCCGCGGCCGGTCTCTTTCATGGCGCGCAGCAGGGCGAGCTTGGAGTCGAGGTCGTCGATCATCGAGAGAGCGAGCGCCTCTCCGGTCATCGGCACCACCGGCGAGGCGAACTCGAGGCGTCCCTGGTGCGAGAGCACCAGGTGCTCCAGCTGGAGCAGGAGGTCGGCCGGGAAGTCGGGGATCGCCGCGGCGCGCTCGCGCAGCAGGTCGCGGCCGAGCACCACGTGGCCCACCAGGCGGCCGACCGGGGTGTAGTCGTTGGCCGGCATGGCCCCCAGCTCCTGGAGCTTGCCGAGGTCGTGGAAGAGGACGCCGAGCAGCAGCAGATCGCGATCGAGCTCGCGGTAGTGATCGGCGATCCGCACCGCCAGCTCGAGCATGGAGACGACGTGCTCGAGCAGGCCGCCGCGGAAGGCGTGATGGATGGTCTTGGCGGCGGGGTGGGTGCGGAGCGCCGGGCCGTGGACGGCGAGCGTCTCCTCGGCGAGGCGCCTGAGCTCCGGCCGGATGATCTGGGTGCCCAGGGTCTCCGCCAGGCGCCGCGCGAGGTCGTCGAGGTCCTCCTTGGAGGTCGGTACCAGCGCGGCCTCGTCGAACCCGTCGGCGCGGTCGGCTTCGATCGCGGCGCGGCACTGGTCGACCTTGAGCTGCAGCTGGTCGCGATAGCTCTGCACCTGGCCGCGAAACTTGACGAAGCCGCCGGCGGCGAACTGCTCGGCGAGCGCGGCGCTGTCGGACCAGGCGCGGCCGACGATCGCGCCCGAAGCGTCGGCGAGCTCGAGGTCGAGATAGTCGCGCCCGCTCTTGTCCTGCCGGATCTCGCGCCGGCGCAGATAGGCGTAGCCCTGCACGGCATCGCCGGCCTTCCAGGAGGCGATCGGTCGATGCTTGATCCAGGTGGGCATGAGGGCCTCGCTGCGGCGAGTATAGTCGGCGCCCCCGGGCCTGGTACACGCCTTGCTCGGACTCAAGCCCATGCGCGATTCACGGCTCGCCGTCGTCCTCGTCTCGGTGTTCGCCCTGCTGGCCGGAGCCCATCGCCCGGCCCCGGCCGTCCCGCTGGCGTCGCCGGCCGAAGGGGAGCGGGAGGAGGTCCGCCAGTTCCTCGACGAGGGCCCCGGATGGCTCCTGCCGGCCGACGAGCGCGAGCGGCTCGCCGAGGCGCCGGTCGCCGAGGCGCTCGCCGCCGCCCGCCAGTTCCTCTCCCGGGACCCGATTCCCGAGACCGCGGACAACGAGCTCGTCCAGGCGGTCGAGCGCCGCCGGCGGCTGGTCTACGGCGAGGGGATCGCGCTTCGCGACGCCCGGGGCCGGCTCCTCTTCCTGCTCGGGCCGCCGCGCGAGCGCGAAAAGGTGGAGTGCGGCGAGACCTTCCGGCCGCTCGAGCTATGGCGCTACGGTTCGCCCGAGGCGCCGCGCACCGTGGTCCTGGTCCAGCCCAAGCCGGACAGCTACTACATCGCCTGGCGGCCGACCGAATCGAAGCGCACCCTCTACACACCGGGCATGGAGTACTACCTCGAGCAGTGGGAGGAGCTGCGCGGCCGGGTGAGCGGCAAGCGGCCCGACCTCCAGATGTGCAAGGCGACCAAGACGATCGACGAGACCACCGGCGTCTCCGGGCTCTTCGGCTTCGAGGCGCGGCGCATGACCGACGCCCAGGTGGAGGCCTTCTTCGTGCCGCCGCCGGATCTGGCGGCCTGGGCCCGAGCGGCGCTCGCCGAGGCCGTGCCGGCGGGTGAGCCGCTGCCGGTCGCTTCGAGCGTGATCTCCTTTCCCGAGCGCCGCGACCAGCGGCTCGTCGTCCGGCTGCGCGTCGAGCTGCCGGCGGGAGTCGGGCTCGGCATCGCCGAGGAGAAGACCGGCCGCGAGGCGCGCCTCTCGCTCGCCGGCCGGATCGAGGCCGCCGGAGCACCGTTCGAGGAGTTCCGCAACCGCTTCATCCTGCCGCCTCCGGCGGACGACCAGCCCATTCTGCTCATCGGCGAGCGGGCCTTGCGCCCGGGCGGCCCCTACGTGGTGCAGCTCGAGTTGCGCGACGAAGTGTCGGGCCGGGTCGCTTTCCTCGCCCAGGGGTTCGAGGTGCCGCGCGATCCGGTGCCGGAGCCGGCGACCGCGCCCCCCGGCGCGCAGGTCGTGATCGGCGAAGAGACGGGCCTGACGCGAGCGCGGGCGCGCGACGCCCTGCTCCTCCTGCCCCCCACCTCGGATGTCGTCTTCGGCCTCTGGCGAGCCGAGACCGTGGTGGTGGGCGAGCGGATCAAGAAGGTGGCGTTCTACGTCGACGGCCAGCGCTCGCTCGTCCGCTCGGCGCCGCCCTGGAGCGCCGAGCTCCGGCTGCCCAACCTGCCGGGCGAGATCGTGGTCCGGGCGGAAGGGCTCGACGAGCAGGGCGACGTGGTGGCCTCCGACGAGGTGCTGCTCAACGAGCCGCAAGGCGAGGCGAGCGTGCGGCTGCTCGCTCCCGGGCGCGGCCAGCGGGTGAGCGGCAGGATCCGGGCGCGTGCCGCGGTGGTGGTGCCCGAGGGCAAGCGCCTCGAGGCGGTCGAGTTCCGGCTCAACAACGAGCTGCTGGCGAGCCTGACCCAGCCCCCGTTCGAGACGATGGTCGACGTGCCGCCGCCCGGTGAGCCGGCCTACCTGACGGTTTCGGCGCTCTACCTCGACGGCACGCGGGTGGAGGATTTCCGCATCCTCAACGGCGGGCAGTTCCTCGAGCAGATCCAGGTCGACCTGGTGGAGCTCTACACCTCGGTGCTCGATCGCGAGGGTCATCCGGTCGACGGCTTGACGGCCGCCGACTTCACGATCCTCGACCGCGGCGTGGCGCAGAAGGTGGAGCGTTTCGAGCAGGTGCGCGACCTGCCGCTCGCGGTCGGCATCGTGCTCGACACGTCGGGCTCGATGCGCGAGTCGATCGGCGAGGCGAAGCACGCCGCGGCCGACTTCCTGGCCGCGGTGGTGCGGCCGACCGACCGCTGCTTCGCGGTGGGCTTCTCGGCGCGCCCCCGGTTGCTCATGCCCCTGACCGCCGACGTCCACGCCGTCGAGGTGGCCTTCCGGGATCTGCCCGCGGTCGGCGAGACCTCGCTCCACGACGCGCTCGTCTTCTCGCTCTATCAGCTGCGCGGCATCCGCAGCCGCAAGGCGCTCGTCGTCCTCTCGGACGGCGACGACAATGCGAGCCTGGTCGGCTACCCGGACGCGCTCGAGTTCGCGCGGCGCAGCGGCGCCGCCATCTACACCATCGGACTGGACATCGGCGGGGCGAGCCTGGGGGTGCGCGGCAAGCTCGAGAAGCTCGCCGAGGAGACCGGCGGGCGCTCCTTCTTCGTCGGCAGGGCCGACGATCTCGCCGGGGCCTATGCCGCCATCGAGCGCGAGCTCCGGAGTCAGTACCTGGTGGCGTTCGCGCCCGATCCGCCGGGCAAGAGCGGCGTCTTCTCGCCGGTCGAGGTCAAGGTGCAGGGCGGCAAGTTGAAGGCGCGCGCGCCGCGCGGCTACTATCCCTGACTAAATGCGCGCTCGCTCGGCCGTTCCCCTGCTCCTCGCCCTCGCGGCGTTCGCGACCGCCTGGGCCGCCGAGGGCGAGCGCGAGCTCACCTTCGCGCGGCTCAATCGCACCTACAGCGACTTCGTGCGCGAGCTCGCGCCGGTGGGCGAGCCGGGAATGACCGTGCGGCTCACCTCGCCGCATCAGGTGCTGTTGTTGCGCGATCACCGGATCAGGCTGCGGCCCGAAGGGGGCGGGATCTTCGCCGGAGCGGTCGAGCTCGAGGTGCAGGGCAAGGGATCGCTCGTCGCCGACGTGGAGCTGGGTCCCCTGGTACGCCAGCTCACCGACGAGGTGATCGTGCCGCCGCAGACGATCCGCGCCGCGGGACGGGCGCGCATCCGCCGGGTCACGGACGGCTACGAGATCTCGGCGCTCGAGGCGCCGCACGACCTGCGGGTCGCGATCCAGTCGCGGACGATCAACGACATCCTGACGCTCTGCGATCAGGCCGCGCTGCTCACCCTGGGCGCGCTCGACTGTTCCGGCTTCGAATCGGCGCTCACCCGCCCGGCGATCCCGGTCCCGGAGGGGAGTCTCTTCCACCTCGGCGACGACGAGCTCACGGCCGCCGACCGCAGCGCTCTGGACGCGCTGCTCGCGAATCCCTGAGATCAGGTGAGCGACAGGCCCAGCCGGGTCGCCTCCTCGGCGATCGCCCGGTTGACCGGGAGCTGGAAGAGGAAGCGCTGGCGCATCCCCGGCTCGAGGTAGGAGGTCTGGCGCATCAGCTCGCGATAGGCGCGCTCGAGGTGGAAACGGGGGCTGGTCGCCGGGGCTCCCGGTTTGCGGCCCAGCCACTCGGCGCCCAGGTAGAGGCAGTAGTCGAGGTGCTCGGCCGAGCCGGTGGAGGCGCGCTCGCGCTCCTCGGCCAGCGCGGCGTAGGCGGCGGCGATCCGCTCCGCCTTGCCGAGCGCGATCTCCGCCTCGAGACGGTAGGCCAGGTCGGCGAGCAGGCTCTGCTCCTTGCCGAGCTCGCGGTGCAGCCGCGCGGCCTCCTCGAGGTGGCCGACCGCCGCCTCGGGGCGGCGCAGCTTGAGCTGCACCCGGCCGATCAGCTGCTCGCCGTCGGCGAGCGCCTCGGAGGCCGGGACCAGGCTGAGCGCGAACAGCGCGCGCCGAGCTTCGCCGAGCGCGCTCTCGACCTGGTCGAGCAGCAGCTGGCTCTCGGCGACGGCGAGGCGCGCGATCGCCTCGCCGATCGCGTCGTCGCGGCCCTCGCGCAGCTCGAGCGCGCGGCGGAGCACCGGCGCCGCCGCCGCGAAGTCGCCGAGGCGGAGCAGCGCCCGGCCGATGCCGATCAGGGCGAACGCCTCGTCGGCCTCGCTCTTCTCGTCGGCGAGGACGCGGCGCGCCTCTTCGTAGTGGGCCAGGCTGCCGGGGAAATTGCCTTGCGCGAGCGCCACGGCGCCGAGCGCCGAGAGGGAGGCCGCGACCCCTCCACCTCCCTTGCTGCGGCGTACCTCGAGGGCTTCGTGGTGGAGCGCCGCGGCCTCGCTCAGGCGCAGCTCGTGAAAGGCGATGTTGCCGAGGAAGAAACGGCAGGTCGCGGCGAGCCCCGGACGCCGGCGCCGCTCGGCGACCGCCAGCGTCTTCGAGAAGAGCTCGCTCGCCTCGCCGGTCTTGCCCTCGCGCACCAGGACCCGGCCGAGCTCGATCAGCAACAGCTCCTGACGGCGTGGCTCGGCGTCGCGCGCCACGGCGAGCGCCTGGCGCAGCACCCACTCCGCCTCGGCGAAACGGCCGGCGTTCTGCGCCAACTCGGCGCGCAGCGCGGCGATGGCGAGGAAGCGCTGCGGATGCTCGCGCGCCAGATCGAACCCCCGCTCGAGCGCCGGAGCGAGCTCGTGCAACCGTCCCATCCGGCGGGCGAGCGGCAGGAGCACCCAGAGCAGGTCGATCTCGAGCGCCGGATCGCCGGCGCGTTCGCGGTGGGCGGCGAGCTCCTGCCGGAGCGCGGTGAAGAGCGCCTCGCGGGGCAGCCTGCCCGCGGCCGAGGCCGCCGCGAGGAGCGCGCGGGCGCCGGCCTCCGAACCGCGCAGCAGGGCGTAGGCGGCCCACAGCTCCTCGACCGAGTTCGAGCGGGCGGCTAGGAGCTCCCCCAGGTCGCTGCGCAGCCGCGCGGCGGAAGACTCGGTGAGGGTCTGACTGAACGCCAGCCGGAGGGCGCGCGATGCGAAAGCCACGCCGGCGCCCCAGGGTCCGTCCTGGCTGACCAGCAGCCCCGCGGTGAGGAAGGGCTGCTCCCAGTCCACGGCCGGCGGCTCACCGCCGAGGGCGAGCACCGCCGAGCGGAGCTCCACGCTCGGCGTCGGTTGCTCGAGCTGGGCGAGTTGGCGCAATGGCAACGGGGAGCCGAGGCGGAGGGCCTCCGCCTCGGCGTGCGCGAGGTAGCGGCGGCTGGGATGGAAGCGCGCGCTGCCATCCGTGCCGCTGTAGAAGAAGGAGCCGAAGACCTGGCGGAGCTGGCGGTCGCGCACCAGCGAGAGCAGCGCCTCCTCGAGCGCGAAGGGATTGCCCCCGGCGCCCTCGGCGAGCTCCTCGGCCACCTCGTCGGGCAGCGAGAGGCCGCGAAAGAGCTGCGCGGTGCAGCGCTGCCAGGCTTCGTCCGCGAGGATGTCGAGAGCCACTAGCGGCGAGCCGGCGAGGTCGGCCGGCCAGGCGACGGCCGGGCGCGAGATCAAGAGCAGGCGGAGCTCGTCGCCGAGCTGCGGGTGCTTGAGGAGCTCCTCGATCTCGGCCCAGATCTGCAGGCCGCCCGCCTCGAGGTGGTCGTAGACCACCCAGACCGGACGCGAGGCTTCGCTCTCGAGCTCGGCGGCGATCGGCGGCAGGCTGGCCGCCACGGCGTTGCGCCAGATGGTCGGCTCGCCGGCGGCGCGCAGCACCTCCCAGACCAGGCGGGTCTTGCCGACCCCGAACGGTCCGACCAGGCGCACGCAGGGCTCGGACAAGCGCTCGGCGAGCTCGCTCTCGGCCGCCTCGCGACGCACCCACTTGGCGGTTCGCGAGAGAATCTCGGGATTGCGCCAGGAGGGGATGGCGACCGCTCGCGGCCGGACCTGGGTGAGCGGGATCAGCCGGCCACCGGCGGCCTGCAGATTGCCGCAGGGCTCGAGGGCGAAGGAGCCCTCGAGGTGATGGGCGGCATGGGAGGAGAGCACGACCCGGCCGGGCTCGATCGCCGGCGGCTTGGCCCGCAGCTCGGCGAGCAGCGGCTCGTCGAGCAGCTCGAGAGTCGCTCCCAGGCGCACGGC
The DNA here is from genome assembly GCA_964481735.1 of uncultured Thermoanaerobaculia bacterium. Taxonomy (GTDB): domain Bacteria; phylum Acidobacteriota; class Thermoanaerobaculia; order Multivoradales; family JAGPDF01; genus JAGPDF01. Next base: position 16,775 of record CAYZWR010000040.1, on the reverse strand, counting down.
GCCGGGCACGATGAGGGTTCGCACGGCACCCGGTCGGCCGGGGGCCGCGGCGCGCAGGGCGAGCTCGGCGAGCGCCGCGGCGCGGTCGAAGACCGCCGCGTCGGCGGCGATCGGGAGCGCGACGAAGCGGCCGGTCCCGACCGGCTCGGTGCCCGGAATCCGGGCGGCCGCGGCTTCGAGCTGCGGCTGGAGCGCCCCGATCCCGTCGGCCCAAACGTGGAGCACCGCCGCCGGAAGGACCCGCTCGACCGGTTCGGCGGGGCGCGGGGATCTCACGGTTCCCCCCGCCACGGCCGGGGGGAGGGGGGCTTTTTGATATAAGGAGCGGTTCGGAGGACGATGACCATGGGCTCGCGACGTTTGCTCAACCGAATCTACTACTTCACGGTCGAAGACGAGGGGATCCTGGCCGAGGCCTTCCCCAAGTTCGAGCAGGAGGCGTTCTGCATCGCCTACAAGGTGCACGGCACGGACGACGTCTTCGTGACCACCTCCGAGACCAAGGAGGCGATGGACCGTCACGACGTGCCCTACAACCTGCTCGCCGACGAGGAGGCCGGGAAGATCGGACTGCTGCATTCGGCCCAGTCGAAGGAGGAGCTCTCCGACCACGAGGATGCGCTGAAGGCGCTCGTCCTCGCGCACCGCGCGATCGGCGCGGCCTGCGTCGGGATCAACGGCGACCAAGACCTCGGCCTCGAGCTGAGCTCGGGGGCCCGCGACTACACCTACTTCACGGCGCCGGCGGGGCACACCTTCATCTTCCGGCTGTTCGGCGACCGCAAGGAGGCGGTGCAGTTCCTCAAGAAGCGGACCTCCGGCGACAAGAAGTCGATCGAGTGGGCCGAAGGCCTCGCCCTGGCCTCGGCGAAGGAGCTGAAGAGCTATCACTGAGCCGACCTACTCCGTCTCCCAGCTCGGGCGGGAGATCAAGGAGGCCCTGTCCGAGGTCTTCCCGGCCGTCTGGCTGGTGGGCGAGATCCAGCGCTACAAGGCGCATCCGAACGGACATCAGTACTTCGAGCTGGTGGAGAAGGGGGATCGTGACGCGATCGTCGGCAAGCTCGACGCGGTCCTCTGGCGAGGGGACTACGCGCGCCTGCGCGGGGCGCTCGAGCGCGCCGGGGAGCGCCTCGCCGACGGCCTGAAGATCCGTTGTCTCGTGGCGGTCGACTTCTATCCGCCGCACGGCAAGCTGCAGCTCCACGTCAAGGAGATCGATCCCGCGTTCACCCTGGGCGACCTCGCCCGCCGCCGGCAGGAGACGATCGCGGCCCTCGCCGCCGCGGGCCTGCTCGAGCGCAACAAGTCGCTCGAGCTGCCGCCCCTGCCGCTCGCCGTCGCGCTGATCTCTTCCCAGGGCAGCGCCGCCTACCACGACTTTCTCGCCACCTTGAGCGAGAGCGGCTACGGCTTCCGCGTGCTCTTCATCCACTCGCCGGTGCAGGGGGCCGAGGCCGAGCCGGCGCTCGTCTCGGCGCTCGCGCTGGCGGGAGCGAGCGACTGCGACCTCATCGCCCTGGTGCGCGGCGGCGGGGCGAAGAGCGACCTCGCGGTGTTCGACAGTCGCGCGGTCGCCGAGGCGGTGGCGCTTGCCGCGAAGCCGGTGCTCACCGGCCTGGGGCACGAGATCGACGAGTCGGTCGCCGACCTCGCCGCGCACCGCGCGTTCAAGACCCCGACCAAGGTGGCCGAGCACCTGGTCGCGATGCTCGCCGGCGCCGAGCTGGCGGGCGATCGGGCGCGCGAGCGGTTGACCCGCCAGGCGCGGCTGGTGCTCGCCGAGGCGACGACCCGGCTGACGCGCGCCGAGCGGCGCGCGGCGGCGGCGCGCGCCCGGCTCGATCGCCTGGCGACCCGCCTGGCCGGCTTCGCGGTGGCGCTCGGCCGGGCCGTCGCGGGGCGCCTGCGGCGCGCCGAGAGCGATCGCCGGCGGCTCGGCGGGCAGCTCGCTCGCCAGGCTCCCCGCGGGCTCGCCCGCGGGCGCCGCCGGCCGGGCGAGCTGGCGGAGCGGCTGGTCGCCGCGGCGCGCGGCCGCCTGGCGGGGCTCGACGGGCGACTCGCCGGGTGGCGCCGGCTGGTCGACGGGCTGCGCCCCGAACGGACGCTCGCCCGCGGCTACAGCGTCACCCGAACCAGCGGGGGGCGGCTGCTGCGGGATCCGGCATCGGTCGCGAGCGGCGAGCGCATCGAGAGCGAGCTCGCCTTGGGTAAGCTGGTCAGTCGAGTGGAGGAAGCATGAGCGGCGAGGGCAAAGGGCGCAAGGGCGCGGCGGAGGGGGTCGGCTTCAGCGAGGCGATGCGCGAGCTGGAGGCCATCCTGGCGCGCGTCGAGGGGGACGACGTCGACATCGACCGCTTGGCCGAGGAGCTGCGGCGTGCGGCCGAGCTGCTCGAGCTCTGCCGCGGCAAGATCCGCAAGGCGGAGCTCGAGGTGAGCGCGATCGTGCAACAGCTCGAGCCGCCGAAGGAACCGCCGGCCGAGAGCTGACCGCTCAGCCGTGGACGGTCGGCTCGACCCCGCCGCGGCGCGCCAGGGCGGCCTCGTGCTCGAGCCAGGTCTGCCAGCGCGCGGCGAGCGCGGCGGGCGCGATCTCCCGCCCGGCCAGGCGGTGGAAGAGCAACCAGTGACGTTTCTCGGCCGGTCCGAGGTCGTCGAGCAGCCGGGCGACCTCCAGGTCGCGAGGTCCCAGCGCGGCGAGCAGCCGGGTGAAGCGCTCGCAGCTGCGCGCCTCGACGAGCGCGCCGAAGAGCAGCCGGTCGACTTTGGTGAGCGGCTCGCGGCCGAGCTCGATCTTCTCGCGCAGCCCCTGGGCCCAACGGTTCTGGCGCCGCCCGGCGAGCGGATAGCCGCGCGCGCGGCAGATCGCCACCACCCGCCGGAAGTGCTGCACCTCCTCGGCGGCGAGCGCGCCGGCCCGCTCCACCAGCTCGAGGTCGTCCGGGTAGTAGCCGGCGAGCGACAGGGCGTACATCGCCACCTGCTGCTCGCAGACCGCGTGGTCGGCGAGGAAGACGGGCAGGTTGGCCGCCGCGAGCTCGCCCCAGGCGGGGGGCGTCGCGACCAGCAGCGGCAGGTCGGCGAGCACCGCGGCGAGCTCGCGCGTGGGGTCGCTCATCGGGGCCGGCCGTTCAGCGCTTGCGCGCCTCGTCGATCTCGAAAGCGATCGGGCGCGCCGACTTGTCGTCCGGGTGGGCGACGCCGTCCTCGCGCAGGTCCTCGCGAATCAGCAGCTCGAGGAAGAGCTCCCGGACGCCGGTGCGGCCGCGCTGCCGGAAGACGCGCCGCACCTCGCCGGGAGTCACCGAGATTCCGGTCATCGCCTTGAGGTACTGCGAAAAGACGCGCGGGCGCGACGCGAAGCTGACGATCAGGATCACGAGCAGCACGATCGCGAAGCCGAGCAGGATGAAGGTGGTCTGGGCGAACATGATTCGCCGGCATCCTAACGCCTTCGCGCGGCGCTGTCCGCGCCGGCAGGACCGGCGAGCGGATAACATCCGCCCCGATGACGCTCTCGGCCGACGAGCTCCGGCGCTACGCGCGGCACCTGTCGCTTCCCGAGGTGGGGGTGGCGGGGCAGGAGCGGCTGCGCGCCGGGAGCGTGCTGGTGGTGGGGGCGGGGGGGCTCGGATCGCCGGCCGCGCTCTACCTCGCGGCGGCGGGGGTGGGAAGGATCGGGCTGGTCGACTTCGACGTGGTCGATCTCTCGAACCTGCAGCGCCAGGTGCTCTTCAGCGACGCCGACCTCGGGCGGCCCAAGGTCGAGGCGGCCGCCGAGCGGCTGGCGGCGTTGAATCCCCAGGTCGAGATCGAGCCGCAGCGCACACGGGTCGGGCTCGGCAACGTCGCCGGGTTGGTGGGCGACTACGATCTGGTGGTCGACGGCACCGACAACTTCCCGACCCGCTACCTGGTCCACGACGCCTGCTACTACGCCGGCAAACCCTACGTCTACGGCTCGATCTTCCGTTTCGACGGCCAGGCTTCGCTCTTTCTCGGCGGGCGCGGCCCCTGCTACCGCTGCCTCTTCCCCGAGCCGCCTCCCGCCGGCTCGGTGCCCTCGTGCGCCGAGGCCGGGGTGCTCGGCGTGCTGCCCGGGCTGATCGGCTCGATCCAGGCCGCCGAGGCGCTCAAGTGGCTGCTCGCGGCGGGTGAATCGCTGCTCGGGCGGCTGCTGCTCGTCGAGGCGCTCGGCATGCGCTTCCGCGAGATCGCCCTCCGGCGCGATCCCGGCTGTCCGCTCTGCGGCGAGCATCCGACGCAGCACGGGCTCGTCGAGTACTCCGATCACTGCCTCCCGGAAGGGGCGGCGGCGGACTTCGAGATCTCGCCCGCCGAGACCGCCCGGCGGATGGCGGCCGGCGAGCCGCTGCAGCTGCTCGACGTGCGCCGAGCCGACGAGCGGGCGATCGCGCGCCTCGAAGGTGCGGTGTGGATCCCGCTGCACGAGCTCCCCCGGCGCTGGCAGGAGCTGGCGCGCGACCGGACGATCGTCTGCTTCTGCCACGTGGGCGCCCGCTCGGCCGTGGCGACCGAGCTGCTGCGCAGCCAGGGTCTCGCCGGCGCGCGCAACCTCGCCGGCGGCATCGACGCCTGGAGCCGGGCGGTCGACCCCTCGGTCGCGCGCTACTGAGCTCCCGGCTGAACCTTCGGCGGATTCTGGCGTATCGTGATGGACCCGGCAGGCGGACGCGGCCAGCCGCGCCCTGCCCGGTCGAATCCATGGAGACGAGGATGCGAGGAATCTACGCTTCGAGAATCCGCCAGGCGGCGCTCGCCCTGGTCCTGGCGGCCCTGCCGGCGGCGGGCGCCGAATCGGCGCCGGCGCGGGTCCAGGTCGAGGAGTTCACCCTCGACAACGGCATGAAGTTCCTGCTCGTCCGCCGGCCGGAGCAGGCGACGGTGATGGGCGGCTGGGTGGCGCGAGTGGGCTCGGCCAACGAGCGCCCGGGCATCACCGGAGTGGCGCATTTCTTCGAGCACATGATGTTCAAGGGGAGCCGGGTGATCGGCACCAAGGACCTGACCCGCGATCTCGCGATCGTCGAGGAGCAGGAGGCGCTGCAGACCGCGATCCGCGCCGAGTACGCCAAGCAGCGCGAACGCTTCCGGCGCGGCGAGATCGCCGATCCGTTCTCGCCCGCCGAGGCCAGCCCGGAGCTGCGCGACCTCGAGGAGCGCTTCCAGGCGCTGGTCGAGGAGCAGCGCGCGCTGATGATCAAGGACGAGTTCGACAAGGTCTACACCGAAGCGGGCGCTTCGGGCATGAACGCGACCACCAACTCGGACTCGACCATCTACTTCATCACCGTGCCCGCCAACAAGCTGGAGCTCTGGTTCTGGATGGAGTCCGAACGCCTCCTCCAGCCGGTGTTCCGCGAGTTCTACTCCGAGCGCGACGTGGTCCAGGAGGAGCGGCGGCTGCGCGTCGAGTCGACCCCCACCGGCAAGTTCGACGAGCAGCTGAACGCGATGTTCTGGACCTCCCACCCCTACAAGTGGGAGACCATCGGCTGGATGTCCGACCTGAAGACCCTGTCGCTCGCCGACGCCGAGGACTTCTTCGCCACCTACTACGCGCCGAACAACCTCACCGCGGCCCTGGTCGGCAACTTCGACCCGGCCGAGGCGAAGCGGCTCGCCGAGCGCTACTTCGGCCGTATCCCGCGCGGCAAGAAGGCGGTTCCCGACGTGGTGACGCTCGAGGAGCCGCAGCTCGCCGAGAAGCGCATGCTCGCCGAGTGCGACTGCCAGCCGCAGGTCTCGCTGCTCTTCCACACGGTGCCCTTCCAGCACCGCGACAGCTACGCGCTCGACGTCGTCGCCGAGCTGCTCAACGGGCAGACCGGGCGGCTCAACAAGAGCCTGGTGCTCGAGCGGCAGATCGCTTCGTCGGTCTCCGCCGGCCAGCAGTCGCTCAAGTGGGCCGGCTACTTCCAGCTCGACGCCGAAACGAAAGGGGAGGCCGGGCCGGCGGAGCTCGAGTCCGCCCTGGTGGCCGAGCTCGGGCGGCTCGCGTCCGAGCCGCTCCCGACCGAGGAGCTCACCAAGGTCAAGAACCGCATCGCGGCGACGGCGTTCCGCAACCTGAAGAGCCCCTTCTTCCTCATGCTCCAACTCCTCTTCTACGAGGGATGGGGCGACTGGAGCTACCTCAATCACTGGGCCGACGCCACCCTCGCGGTGACGGCGGAGGACGTCCAGCGGGTGGCCAAGACCTATTTCACGCCCGAGAATCGCACCGTCGCGGTCTACCACCGCAAGGCGGGCGCCGCCGCCGAAGCGGTGCCGCCCGAGCTCGCCGGGCTCCCCGAGCCGGTGCGCCGCGGCGTGATGCAGCAGCTCAAGCAGATCGCGACGGCGAGCGACCCGGCCGAGCTCGAGCAGTTCCTCACCGGTCTCGAGAGCCAGCGCGGACAGCTCCCGCCCGAGATGCAGCCCGCCCTCGCGCTGATGGAGCGGGCCGCCCGCGAGCGCATCGACCAACTGAAGAGCGGCGCCGCCGCCGGGAAGGAGGAGTAGAGCCGTGCGACGCCTCGTCGGAATCCGCAGCCTGCTGACCGGCGCCCTGCTCTGCGCCCACGCCGCCCTCGCCCAGGCCCCGCCGGTGCCGGCCCATCCGAGCGAGCTCACCTACGGTCCGCTCGCCTTCGAAGTGCCGCGCGCCGAGCAGTTCCGGCACGTGCTGCCCGGCGGAGTCGTGGTCTACGTGGTGGAGGACCACACGCTGCCGCTGGTCGACCTGACGCTCAACCTGCGCGCCGGGGCGTTCCGCGAGCCGGCGGGCAAGCCGGGGCTCGCCGCGCTCACCGCGCGCCTGCTGCGCCAAGGGGGAACGGCCAGCATGACGCCGGAGCAGTTCGACGAACGGGTCGACTTCCTGGCGGCCAACCTCGGCGCGAGCGCCAGCCCGACCGGCGCCCAGGCCTCGCTCGACGTGCTCTCGTCGAAGCTCGACGAGGGGCTCGCGCTGCTCTTCGAGATGGTCAAGTCGCCGCGCTTCGATACGGCCCGCCTCGAGATCGAGCGCGGCAAGGTCCTCGAGGCGATGAAGCAGCGCAACGACGACGCCGGCGACATCGCCGAACGGGAGTGGGACTGGCTGCTCTACGGCCGCGACCACTTCTCGGCGCGCAAGGCGACCGCGGCGGAGCTCGCCGCGCTGACCCGCGAGGACCTGATCGACTTCCACCGCCGTGCCTGGGGCGCCCAGGACCTGGTGATCGCGGTCTCGGGGGACGTCCAAACCGCCAAGCTCCTGCCGCAGCTCGAGCGCCAGCTCGAGGGCTGGCTGGCCGGCGAGCGTTCGCCCTGGCCGCCGCGCGACAGCGCCCACGTCGTCCGGCCGGGGCTCTATCACGTCGAGAAGGAGATCCCGCAGGGCAAGGTCTCGATCGGGCAGCGCAGCGTCGCCTGGCGCGACTACGCCGACCCCGAGATGTACGCCCTGATGGTGATGAACGACATTCTCGGCGGCGGCGGATTCACCGCCCGCCTGATGAAGCGCATCCGTTCCGACGAGGGGCTGGCCTACGGCGCCTACTCGCAGTACTCGATCGGCAGCTACTTCCCGGGAACGTTCGAGGCCGGCTTCGCCTCGAAGAACCCGACCGTCGCGCTGGCTGCGAAGATCACCCTCGAGGAGATCGAGCGCATCCGCCGCGAGCCGGTGAGCGCCGAGGAGCTCAAGGTCTCCAAGGCTTCGTTCATCGACGTCTTCCCGCGCAGCTTCGAGTCGCCGTCGCGCATCGCTTCGACCTTCGCCGCCGACGAGATCCTCGGGCGCCCGCACAGCTACTGGTACGAATACCGCCGCCGGATCGACGCAGTGACCGCCGATCGTGTCCTCGCCGCGGCGCAGAAGTACCTGCGCCCCGAGGGGCTCGCCATGCTGGTGGTCGGCAAGTGGAGCGAGATCGAGCCGGGCGACGCGCAGGGGCGGGCCAGGATGTCGGAGCTCTTCGGCGGCCAGGTGGAGCACCTGCCGCTGCGCGATCCGCTCACCCTCGCGCCGCTGCCGTGAAGTGCCCGAGCTTCCGGACCTGACGCTCTACCTCGAGGCGCTCGCCGACCGCATCGTCGGCCAGCGCCTCGACCGCCTGCGCCTGCTCTCGCCGTTCGTCCTGCGCAGCGTCGATCCCCCCGCTGATGCGCTCGTCGGCCGCGAGGTCGTCGGGGTCTCCCGGCTGGGCAAGCGCCTCGTCGTCGAGCTCGCCGGCGAGCGCTTCGCGGTGCTCCACCTGATGATCGCCGGGCGCCTGCACTGGCGCGGCCCAGGCGCGCGCTCGCCGGGGCGCAACGCGCTCGCCGCCTTCGACTTCGCGCCGGGCACGGTCTGGTTGACGGAGGCGGGCACGAAGAAGCGCGCCGCGCTCCACCTGGTCGCCGGGCGCGGCGAGCTCGCGGCGCACGACCCGGGGGGCCTCGAGCCCCTGACGTCCGATGCCGCAGCCTTCCGCGCCGCGCTCAGCCGCGAGAACCGGACGCTCAAGCGCGCTCTCACCGATCCCCACCTCGTCGCTGGCATCGGCAACGCCTACTCGGACGAGATCCTCCACGCCGCCCGGCTCTCTCCTTTCGTGCGCACCGGCGAGCTCGCCGACGAGGCCTGGGGGCGACTCCACGAAGCGACCCAGAGCACGCTTCGCGCGTGGATCGAGCGGCTGCGCGCCGAGCTCGCCGGGCGCTTTCCGGAGAAGGTCACCGCCTTCCGGCCCGAGATGGCGGTGCACGGCCGGTTCGGTCTCCCCTGCCCGGCCTGCGGAACCGCGGTGCAGCGCCTGGTCTACGCCGAGAACGAAGCCAACTACTGCCCGACCTGTCAGACCGGCGGGAAGCTGCTCGCCGACCGCGCGCTGTCGCGACTGCTGCGGGGCGACTGGCCGCGATCGCTCGAGGAGCTCGAGCTCCGCAAGCGCGCGGCGCGGGAGCCTGGACGGCGGTGAGCACGCGCCGGGAGCGTCTGCGCAGCTTCGCCCGGCGGCGTCAACCGGGGAGCTGGCTGCTGCTCCTCGTGCTGCTGGGTGGGATCGGAGCGGCAGCGTGGGTCTCGCGTCACCCGGACAGCCCGCTGCTCGCGCGCGCCACCCGCTGGCCGCTGGTCGGGCCGTTCGCCCAGCGCGTTCGGGAGCTCTACCGTCCGGCGCCTCCCCCGGAAACCCCCGCGCCGGCCGAGCCGGTGGTCATCTGGATCGAGGACGCGGAACCTCCCGCCGCGACCCCTCCGGCAGCCATCGGCGCGGCGGAGCCGGTCGCACCCGTCGACCTGCGGTCGGCGGCGCCCGTTTCCGGCACGCCGGCGCCGGGCGGCGTCTCCGCCGAGGAGCCGCCGCTCGGACGCGCCGCCGAGCCCACGCTGCCCCTGCCGGGCCGGCCGGCCGATCTCGGGCGCCTGGCGCGGGCCCTGGGTCGCCTCGGCGCCGGCGCGCTCGACCGCCGTGCCGGCCCGTACCGCCTGGTCACCGACGTCGCGGACGCGGCGCTGCTGGCGCGCGCCGACCGCCTGGCCTCGGGGCTCGAACCCCTCTTCGTCGCGCGCTACGGCCTCGCGGCGGTGGGCGAGGCGCGCGAGACGATCGTCCTCTTCGCCGACGAAGCGGCGTATCGCGCGGAGCAGGCGGCGGAACGAGAGCTCGCGCCGGTCGCGGCGGCGACCGGACATGCCGGGCACGGGCTGGTGCTGCTCTACCGCGGCGGGCGCCACGCCGACGAGGTGTTGGGCACGCTGGCCCACGAGCTCGCGCACCTGCTGACGCGGCGCGCCATCGGTCCCGCTCTGCCGCCCTGGCTCGACGAAGGGATCGCCGACGATCTGGGAGCGAGTCGGATCGACGACGCCGGGAATCTCCTGCCCGACACCTTCTCGCGCGTCGTGCGGTCGCGCGGCCGTGAGGTCGAGATCTCGGGTGGCGAAGCCGGCCTGCGGCGCCTGATGAGCGCGCTCAGGGCGCCGGATCCGCCCCGCGTCGAGTCGCTCCTGGAGCGCGACTGGGGAAGCTTCGTGGCCGCGCCGGGAGCCGAGCTCGCATACGCCCACGCGACCTGCCTGGTGCGCTTCCTGCTGGCCGACCCGGAGCTCGGCGGGCCCTTCCGCGGTTTCCTCGCGCGGGTCGCCGCCGGCGCTCCCGCGACCTCCGGCGCGCTGCTCGGCGCCCTGGGGCGCAGCGCCGGAGAGCTCGATCGGGGGCTGCGCGCCTGGGTGTTCCAGCGCGCTGCGGGCCTCGCGGCGCCGGGCGAGCTCGGGTCGCCCGGTGACAACTCTTGGCGGCAACCTCCCGCGAGCGACCGCCAAAATTTCCAACCTCCGCCCCCGGAACGAGTCCGGTGAGGCGGCCGGTTGTGGCTCGGATCGTGCGCTCGCCGCCCCCTTCCGATGGCTCGAAAAGTGCAACGCCGGACGGCGTGATCGCGCCCGACGAGACCCGGACGGCCCTGGCCTGGGTCGAGCTGTCGGATGCGCTCCTGCAGGCGATCGAGGAGCCGGGACTCTGGCCGGTGGCGCTTTCGCGGCTCGCCGACCTCGGTGACTTCGACCAGGTCATGCTGTTGCGGGCCGAGGGGGGAAAACGTGCGGTCCTGGCGACCAACCGGCTGGACCCACAGGCGATCCGGCGGCTCGCCGGGCGACGCAGCGATCTCGACGAGACGCTGCCGGTCTGTCCGCCGCGCCACCGCGAGGTCGCCCTACCGGGCGACGGGCGGTTGAGCCTCCTGGTCGACCGCGACCAACTCCCGAACGAAACGGCGACCTGGCTCGAGCAGTTGGCGCCGCTGATCGCCCGCGCCTGGCGCCTGACCGACCTGCTGGCCGCCAACGGGCGCAGCCAGACCTGGAGCGCGGCGGTGCTCGATCGGCTGGCGACGGGCGTCCTGGTGCTCGCCTCCGACGCCACGGTGGTGCAGGCGAACGCCGCCGCCCGCGGCCGGCTCGCCGAGCAGGATGCCCTGCGCATCGAAGGGGGACGCCTCGGTGCGAGCTCGCCGGCGCTCAGCCGCACGATCGGCGCCCTGGTCGCCACCGATTTCCGTCAGGACGAACGGCGGGTCGCCGCCGAGACGTTGCACCTGCCGCGCACCGGAGCCCGGTCCCTCGAGGTCCTGCTCATCGCCTCGCCGCGCTTCGCCGACGCCGAGCCGCGCGCCACGACCGTCGCCCTGCTCTTCGACCCCACCGACGCCGCCGAGAATCCGGCCATGATCCTCGCCTCCCGTTTCGGTCTCTCGTTCGAGGAGACGCAGGTGATCGGCCAACTGCTCCACGGCCGGACGATCCCGGAGATCGCGGCCACCCTCGGGGTCACCCGCGAGGTCATCGCGGCCTGCCTGCGCGGCCTCTACGAACAGGTGGGAACCACTCGGCAGGTCGAGTTGGTGAAGGTCCTACTGTCGCGTAGCGGGTAGGGACTGCGCCGCACGGCAACGCGTGAGGTGGCGCGGAGCGGGCCGTCTCGGCGAGCAACTCAGAGCGGAACGAGACGCTCTTCCTCGCGCCAGGCGGAGCCGCCGTCGGCGTAGCGCTCTCGTTTCCAGATCGGCGCCTCGCGCTTGACCCGCTCGAGGGCGTTGCGGCAGGCGACGAACGCCGGGTCGCGATGGGGTGCGGCGGCGGCGATCACGACCGAAGCCTCGCCCGCCGCGATCTCGCCCAGGCGATGGACGATGCGCAACCGGAGACCCGGCGTCGCCACGGCGAGCTCCCGCTCGATCGTCGCCAGCACCTCGGCCGCCATGCGTTCGTAGGCCGAATACTCGATGCCGCGCACCGCTCGTCCGGCTTGGTGGTTCCGCACGGTGCCGACGAAGAGCGCCTGGGCGCCGCAACCGGGCGCGGCCACGGAGGCGAGCAGGGCGCCCGCATCGAGCGGCTCCCGGGTGAGGTGGTGGTGCACCTCAGCCTCCGGAGACCGGGGGCAGGAGCGCCACTTCGCAGCCCTCCGCCAGGGACTCGAGGTCGCCGGCGAGGGCGCCGTCGACCGCCACGGCCAAACGGGGCAGGAGAGGCAGGAGCGCGGGATGGCGGCGGGCGAGCTCGGCCTTCAAGTGGCCCACCGTCGCGCCGGCCGGCAGCTCGAACCCCTGGGCGGCGCCGCCGACGGCGTCCGCGGCCGAGGCGAAGGCGAGGAGGCGCAGGCGCATGGCGCGCCCGATGGTAGCACCGCCGCGCGGCGCGGCCCGCTAGAATGCGAGACCTCACGGGAGACCCAGTGACGACGCTGCCCACCAAACTGATCCGGGACGAGACCTACGCGCGCCGGCGGGCGCACTGGCTGGAGGAGCTCGGCCGGCTGGCGGCCGAGGAGGCGACCCTCGCCGAGGGTGGCGGCCGCAAGGCGCAGGTGCGACAGCACGAGCAGAAGAAGCTGACCGCGCGCGAGCGGATCGCGGCGCTCTGCGATCCCGGGGCGCCCTTCCTCGAGCTCGGCCTGTGGGCTGCCTACGGCCTCTACGCCGAGTGGGGTGGAGCGCCGGCGGCGGGCGTCGTCTCGGGTCTGGGCAGGATCCACGGGCGGGACGTCGTGGTGGTGGCCGACGACGCCACGGTCAAGGCGGGAGCGAAGTTCCCGCTCGGCATCAAGAAGGTCCTGCGCGCGCAGGAGATCGCGCTCGAGAACCGGTTGCCGATCGTCTACCTGGTCGACTCGGCGGGCGTCTTCCTGCCCATGCAGGACGAGATCTTTCCCGACCGCGAGCACTACGGCCGGATCTTCTACAACAACGCACGCCTCTCGGCCGCCGGAGTCTTCCAGTCAGCGGCGATCGTCGGCTCGTGCGTCGCGGGCGGGGCGTACCTGCCGATCATGTCGGACGAGACGCACATCGTCGAGGGCGTGGGCTCGATCTTCCTCGCCGGCGCCCACCTGGTCGCGGCGGCGATCGGCGAGCGAATCGACAACGAGGCGCTGGGCGGCGCCGTGGTGCAGACCGACATCTCGGGGGTGGTGGATCACCGCCATGCCGACGAGGCGACCTGCTACGCGACGCTGCGTTCGCAGTTCGAGAAGCTGGCGGCGACGCCGCGCGCCCCCTTCGCGCGCCGCGCCCCGCTGCCCCCGGCGCACGATCCGGAGGAGCTGCTCGGCCTGCTGCCGATCGAGCGGGCGAAGCCCTACGACGCGCACGAGCTGCTGGCCCGGCTGCTCGATGGCTCGGAGCTCGACGAGTTCAAGCCGACCTACGGCCGCACCCTGGTGTGCGGCACGGGCTGGATCGAGGGGCACGCGGTCGGCGTGGTCGCCAATCAGCGATCGATCGTCGAGCGCAAGACCGGGCTCGAGGCCAAGGACAAAGAGCTGCAGATCGGCGGCGTCATCTACAGCGACTCGGCCGACAAGGGGGCGCGCTTCGTCGAGATCTGCAACCAGAAGAAGGTCCCGCTCCTCTTCCTGCAGGACGTCACCGGCTTCATGGTCGGCTCGCGCGCCGAGCGGGGCGGGATCATCAAGGACGGCGCCAAGCTGGTGAACGCGGTGGCCAACTCGGTGGTGCCGAAGATCACCGTCTTCGTCGGCAACAGCTACGGCGCCGGCAACTACGCGATGTGCGGCAAGGCCTACGGTGCGCGCTTCCTCTACGCCTGGCCCTCGGCGTCGATCGCGGTGATGGGCGGCGAGCAGGCCTCGAAGACCCTGCTCTCGATCCAGCTGAAGAACCGCGGCGCCGAGGTGAGCGAGGAGGAGAAGCGGGCCCGTCTCGCCGACATCCAGCAGCGCTACGCCGATGCCATGAACCCGCGCTACGCCGCGGCGCGCCTCTGGGTCGACGCGATCATCGACCCGCGGCGGACGCGCGAGATCCTCGCCCGGTCGCTCGAGGCGTGCGCCAACAACCCGGAGATCCCGGAGTTCAAGACCGGGGTGCTGCAGACCTAGCCTCGTCCCCCGAGGCCCGGGCCGACGGGCCGTTTAGGATGGCGGCGTGCCCTTCCCCTACTACGCGCGGCTGACCGCGCGCCAGAAGAAGATCTACCGGGCGAGCGCCGCCATTCCCGCGGTCGAGCTGCCAGGCGCCGAGGCGTTGCAGCCCCTGACCGCCGAGCTCGAGCGGTCGCTCGCCGCAGAGGAGCGGCGCGCGGTCCAGACGGCCGCGCAGCGGCTCGCCGACGGCGTCTGCGCGGCGCTCGGGGTGCCGCGCGTGAGGGTCCGCGTGCTCGCGGCGCGGCCGACCGGCGGCTACGGCGAGCTGCACGGCCTCTACGAGCCGGAGCCGCCGCCGGCGCGCATCACCCTCTGGATGCGCACGGCGGCGAGGAAACAGGTGGTCGCCTTTCGCAGCTTCCTGCGCACGCTGGTCCACGAGCTGCTGCACCATCTCGACTACGAGCTCTTCCACTTCGCGGAGACCTTCCACACCGAGGGCTTCTTCCAACGGGAGTCGAGCCTCGTGCAGCAACTCCTGGGCGTGCCGGCGGCCCGGGTCGAGCATAGAATCCCGCCCCCATGAGCGAAGTCGAGGAGGACGAGCCCTCGCGGTCCCTGCCCGGCGAGGTGACGCGCCTGCTCGCCGCGGCGCGCGCTGGCGATGCGACCGCTTCGACGCGCCTCTTCGAGCTGGTCTACGACGACTTGCGCCGGCTGGCCGCTCGCCACGTGCGCGGCGCGAGCAGCGGTCCGTCGCCGACCTCGCTCGTCCACGAGGCCTTTCTGCGCCTGGCGCGTCGCGACGAGCTGCCCTTCGCCGACCGCACGCATTTCTTCGCCGTCGCCTCGCGCGCCATGCGACAGATCGTGATCGACGAAGCGCGCAGCAGGAGCGCGGGCAAGCGCGGCGGCGGCCAGGCGAACCTGGAGCTCGACGAGCTCCAGATCGCGGCACCGGCAACGGCATCGCCCTTCGAGGAGCTGCTTGCCATCCATGACGCTCTGACCGCCCTCGAGCGCGAGGAGCCGCGGCTCGCCGAGGTCGTCGAATGGCACTTCTTCGGCGGCCTGACCTTCCCCGAGATCGCCGAGGCGCGCGGAGTGTCGGAGCGGACCGTGTTGCGCGACTGGCGCGCCGCGCGCGCGCTGCTCCACGCCCGGCTCGAGGGCGGCGGCTAGCGTGGCGCGGTGGCCCGCGTCACCCCGGGTGCGTCCCCGCCGTTCTGTCCAGCGAGAAGAGAGATGACCGACCCGGACCCGCCGGACACCTCCGGAGCGCGCTCGCGAGCCGTCGAGCTGTTCAGCGAGCTCTGCGAGCTGGCCGAGCCGGAGCGTGCGCGCCGCCTGCGCGCGCTCGAAGCCCGGTCGCCCGAGCTCGGTCGGCGGGTCGCCCACCTGCTCGCGCTCGACGCTGCGGAGGCTGGACCGCTCGAGCGCGCCCGCGAGGAGGTGGCCGCCGCTGCCGAGCAGAGGCTGCTGCGCGACTCGACGACGGCGGCGCCCGAGCGGTTGGGGCCCTGGCGCCTCGGCGCGCGGCTGGGCACCGGCGGCATGGGGGAGGTCTACCGCGGCGAGCGCAGCGAGGGGGGCTTCACCCAGCAGGCCGCGGTGAAGATCGTCCGCGCCGGCATGGCGAGCGAGGGTATCGTCGCCCGCTTCCTGGTCGAGCGGCAGGTGCTCGCCCGCCTCGAGCACCCGGCCATCGCGCGGTTGCTCGACGGAGGGGTCGCGCCGGATGGCCGCCCCTGGTTCGCGATGGAGCTGGTGGCGGGCGAGCCGATCACCGACCACGCGCGCTCCCGTGGCCTCGACATCCCCGCGCGCCTGCGGCTGGTGATCGAGGTCGCGGAGACGGTCGACTTCGCCCACCGTCTGCTGGTCGTGCACCGCGACCTCAAGCCCTCGAACATCCTGATCACCGCCGAGGGCCGGCCGAAGTTGCTCGACTTCGGGTTGGCCAAGCTGCTCGAGCCGGATGCCGACCCGGGCCTGACGCGGACCGAGATGCGCGCGCTCACCCCGGCCTATGCCGCGCCCGAGCAGGTCCTCGGCGAACCGGTGACCACCGCGACCGACGTCTACGCGCTCGGCGTCCTGCTCTACGAGCTGCTCACCGGCGAGCTGCCCCACGCGCGCAGCGCGGCCTCGTCGGGGCGCCTCGCCGAGGAGGTCGCGCGCGAGACGGTCGAGCGACCGTCGCAGCGGCTGCGTCGGGTCTCGGCGGCCGGCCCCGACGCCGCGCGCCGGGCGCGCCGCCTCGAAGGGGACCTCGACACCATCGTGCTGCGCGCGCTGGCGCGCGAGCCCGAGCGCCGCTACGGCTCCGCGGCGGCGCTCGGCGACGACCTCGCCCGCCACCTCGACGGCCGGCCGGTCCGGGCGCGCCCCGACACCCGGCGCTACCGGCTCGGGAAATTCCTGGGCCGCCACGGCTTCGCCGTCGCGGCGGCGTCGGCGATCGCGCTCTCGCTGATCGCCGGCCTGGGCGTGGCCCTCGTCTCCGCCGAGCGGGCCCGTGTGGCGGCCGAACACGCCGCGCAGGAAGCGAGCCGCGCCGAGGCCGAGGCGGAGCGCGCGCGGCGCGAGGGCGAGCGCGCGACCCGCATGAAGGACTTCCTGCTCTCGGTCTTCCGCGAGGCTAGCCCTCAGCAGCGGGCGCGCGGCGAGCCGCTCTCGATCGAGGAGCTGCTCGCCGCCGCCGAGGCGCGCATCGACGCCGAGCTCGTCGCCGACCCGCTCCTCCAGGCCGACCTCTGGGACGATCTGGGCGAGACGCGTGCTTCCGCCGGCGATCTCGAGCGCGCGTCGGTGCTGATCGAGAAGGCGATCGCCACCAAGCGCGCACACCTTCCACCCGACGACCTCTCGCTGGTCGAGAGCCTGGTCAACCGGGGCGCGATCGCCAACCTCGCCGGA
>CAYZWR010000039.1:0-26669 GCA_964481735.1 uncultured Thermoanaerobaculia bacterium | reverse complement strand
CGCCATGTATCTGCGCTTCATTCGGCTGGTGGTGCGCGAGGGATCCGAGGCGGCGTTCCAGACCTTCTATCGCGAGCGGATCATCCCCGCGCTGACCGCGGTCCCGGGCTGCGTCTTCGCCGGGCTGCTCACCCCCTGGCGCAGCGACGAGCATCGTTCCCTGACCCTCTGGCGCAGCGCCGACGCGGCGCTCGCCTACGAGAAGAGCGGCCTCTACCACCAGCTGCTCGGCGAGTCGATGCCCTATCTCTCCTCGCGCACCGTCTGGAGGGCGCGCCTCGCCGACGACCCGCTGGAGACCCTGGCGCCGGGCGCCGACCCGGCGAATCAGCGGGAGATCCCCCCCGAAGGCTACGAGCTCGCCGGCGCGGACGCGGAGGAGAAGCTCGGCGCCGCGCCGCGCTCGGTGTTCGTCCGGGTGGTCGCCGTGCAGCTCGCCACCGAGCGGCGTGAGGAGTTCCTGGCGCGCTTCCGGAGCCTGGTGATCCCCGCGCTGCACGCGACTCCCGGCTGCCTGGGCGCGCTGCTCGCCGAAGGGGTCCGGGACCGCAACGAGGCCCTTTCGATCACCCTCTGGGATTGCGAGACGAGCGCCACGCGCTACGAGATGAGCGGCGAGTTCGAGCGCCTCTCCCGCCTCGTCGAGTCGACCTACGCACCGATGACGCACTGGCAGCTCGTGCTGGGCGAAGGGGGCATCGAGCGACGGCGGGCGCCCGAGATCGGCACCTACCAGCTCGTGCTCGGCCGCCGCCTGCCGAAGAGCTGAGCGCTGCACGGACCGGGCTAGAGGACTTTCACCACCACCAGCGTCGTGTCGTCGTGCCGGCGCGAGCCGCGGGCGAAGCGGGCGAGCTCGTCGACCGTGGCTGCGAGGATCGCACGCGCCGTGAGGCGTGCGCTGGGCAAAGCGGCGAAGAAGGACTGCAGCGCCTCGTAGCCGTACAGCTCGCCCGTGCGGTTGGCGGCCTCGGGCGCGCCGTCCGAATGGAAGACCACGAGGTCCCCCGGCAGGAGCTCGATCTCCCGACTCTGGTACTCGGTCGCCGGGAAGGCGCCGAGCGGCAGCGAGGGGCCCACCGACTCGATCTCGGTGACCCTCCCGGCGCGCTTGAGCAGCGGTGGACAGACTCCGGCGTTGACCAGCTCGAGGCTCCGCCGGCCGGGATCGAGCCGCCCGAGACAGAGCGCGGTGAACATCGGCCGCTCGACCTTGCGGTGCACGGCGCGATTCACCCGGGTCATCGCCTCCGCGAGCAGCACCCCGGAGCGCAGCTGGGCGTGCGCCATGCCGCTCGACATCGCCGCCGCCATGGCCGAGCGCATGCCCTTTCCCGAGACGTCGCCCACCACCACGCAGAGTGGCGCAGGGTCCCCTTCCAACCAGACGTAGTCGAAGAAGTCGCCCCCCACCTCGTCTGCCGGCACGCAGATGCCGGCGAGCTCGAACCCGGCGAGCACGGGATCGGCCTGCGGCATGATCGCCATCTGGGCGTCGTGCGCCGCGGCGAGCTCGGCGCGCAGTCGGATGGAGCGCGCGTGCCGCCGCCAGGAGAGCGTCACGACGCCCACCGCCAGCGCCAGGGCCAGCGCCCGGAACCACCGGGTCGCCCAGAAGGGGGGCAGCACCCGGATCGCCAGGCGCGCGCCTTCCTGATTCCAGGCGCCGTCCGGATTGGCCGCCTGGACCTGGAACAGGTAGTCGCCGGGCGACAGCCGGGTGAAGGTCGCCGAGCGCCGGCCGGACCGCGCCTCGATCCACCCGTCGGCAAAACCCTGCAATCGATAGCGGTAGCGGTTGTTCTCGGGCGCTGCGAAGTGCAGCGCCGCGAACTCGAAAGTCAGGACGTCCTGCCGGTAACCGAGCTCGATCGCAGCGGTGAACTCGATCGGTCGCGAGAGCACGGCCCGGCCCGAGACCTCTTCGCCGGGAGCGACCGACCGATTGAACAGCTGGAGGTCCGTGATCACGACGGGCGGCGGATCCTCGGCGAGGACGATCTCGGCGGGGAAGAACGAGTTGAACCCCCGGATGCCGCCGAAGAACATCTCGCCGCTCGCGCTGCGGAGGAAAGCGCCGCCGTTGAATTCGTCGGCCTGCAGCCCGTCGTAGGCGCGAAAGGTATGAAACCTGCCGGTCGCCGGCTCGAAGCGGGTGAGACCGCGATTCGTGCTGATCCAGAGGCGGCCCAGCTCGTCCTCGAGCATGCCGTAGACCGAGTTGCTCGGCAGACCGTCGTCGGTCGTGTAGCGTCGGAAACGCCCGCTCGCGCGATCGAACCTGGCGAAGCCGCCGCCGTAGGTGCCGACCCAGAGCGTGCCGTCACGTGCTTCGTGCAGCGCGAAGACGAAGTCGCTGCCGAGCGTCGACGGGTCCTCCGCGACCGCGCGGTAGGTCGAGAAGCTCCCCCGGTCGCGGTCGAACCGGGCCAGACCGCCTCCCTGCGTGCCCACCCAGAGCTCGCCCTGGGAGTCTTCGGTCACGAAGCGGACGAAGTCGTTGGGAAGGCTCGCCGGGTCGCTCGGATCGTGCCGCAGATGGGCGAATCGACCGGTGGCGCGATCCAACCGGTCGAGCCCGCCGCCGTAGGTCCCGACCCAGAGGTTGCCGCGCCGGTCCTCGAACACCGTGCGCAGCTCGTCATGGGCGATCGAATCCCGGTTCGCCGGGTCGTGCCGATGATGCTCGAAATGGCCGGTCGTGCGATCCAGCCGGTCGAGCCCGCCACCGTTCGTGGCGACCCAGAGCTCGCCGCGACGATCGAGGTAGACGTAACGAACGGTGTCGTGGGCGAGACTCGCCGGGTCGTCCGGGTCGTGGCGATAGTGCCGCACCTCGCCGCCCGTGCGGTCGATCCGGTTCAAGCCCCCACTGTCTGTGCCGACCCAGAGCCGGTCGCCGGCGTCCTCGGCGATCGACCAGACGATGTCCTGGGAGAGCGAGTTCGCGTCGCTCGGATCGTGGCGCACGGTCCGGAATTTCTTGCGCCCGAGGTCGAGCCGGTTGAGCCCGCCGCCGTAGGTCCCGATCCAGAGTACGCGCGACCGGTCCTCGAACAGCGCCAAGACACGATCGGTCGACAGGCTGCGCGGGTTGGTGGGGTCGTTTCGATAGGTCTCGAAGCGCCGGCGCGAGGCATCCAGCCGCGCCAGGCCGCCGCCGTCCGTGCCCACCCAGAGTCGCCCCTCGTGGTCCTCGACGATGGCCATGACGCGGTCGCTCGGCAGCGCGTCGCCACGCGAGACCTCCCCGCGAAAGCGGTTGAAGCGGCCGGTCGAACGATCCAGGCGGACGAGCCCGCCGCCGAGCGTGCCGATCCAGAGCTCGCCTGCCGCGTCTTCGTAGATCGCCTGCACCCAGGGATGCGGCAGCGCCGCCGGATCCTGCGCATCGACGGGGAAGCGGACGAAGCCGCCCGACGCCGGGTCCCGGCGATGGAGGCCACCCCCCGCGGTGCCCACCCAGAGGACTCCCGAGCGATCCTCGTAGAGAGCGCGGATGTCGCCGTCGGCGAGCGCGCCCGGATTCGCCGGGTCGGCCGGGAAGTGCTCGAAGCGGCCGCTCGAACGGTCGAACCGATCGAGTCCGCCGCCCTGCGTCCCGATCCAGAGCGAGCCGTTGCGGTCCTCGAGCACCGCGCGGACGATGTCGCCACCGAGGCCCGAGGAGGCGGAAGGAGCCCAGCGGTGGTGCGCGAAGCTCCCGGTCCGCGGATCGTAGCGGTCCAGGCCCGCCCCGAAGGTACCTATCCAGAAGATGCCGTCGCGGTCCTCGTGCAGGCACTTGACGTCGTTGTAGCTCAGGCTGTTCGGATCGTCCGGATCGTGGCGCAGGACCTGGAATCGGTATCCATCGTAGCGGTTGACGCCGTCTTCGGTGACGAACCAGAGGAACCCTCGGCGGTCCTGGACGATCCGCTCGATGATGCTCTGCGAGAGTCCCTGCTCGAGCGAGAGACGCTCGAAATCGATCGGATCGGTCGGGGCGCCGTCGGCCGGCGCGCCGAGCAGGAGGCCCGCTGCGGCGATCCCTAGTGCGGCACGGATCTTCATGGCCCTACGCGCTCCAGCGTAGGCCCCGCGGCGTGGCGGGTCGCCACCCCGCGGGGCGGTCGACGTCCCGAGCGCCTGCTACTTCGCCGCCGCGAGCTTCGCCAGGATCCCCGCGATGCGCTCCTTCTGGGCCTGCGGAGCCATCGCGAGGGCCTTCTGGTAGGCCGCGATCGCCTCGGCGCTCCGACCCGCCGCGGCGAGCCCCTCGCCCAGGCTGTCGTGCACGTTCCACGATTCGGGGTGCTCGGCGACGTTGCGCCGGAAGATGGCGAGCGCTCCGTCGAGGTCGTTCTCCCCCATCAACTGGTAGCCGTAGGTGTTGAGCTCGGCCTCGTTGGCCTTCGGCAGCGCCCGGTCGATCAGCGCCTTGGCGCCCGCCGCGTCGCCGCGCTTCGCCAACAGTCGGGACTTGGTGTTGACGTTGGCGAAATTCTCGTTGATCCCGATCGAGCGGTCGATCCAGGACATCGCCTCGTCGAGATTCACCCCGTTCTGCAGGCAGTAGTTGGCCGCCTGGTTCCAGGGCTGCCAGAAGAACTGCTGCAAGCCGTGCAGCTCGCGACGCAGGCCCGCGACGACCAGCGCTGGCGTGTCGGCCTCGATGGTGAACGGCACGCGCAGCTTCTCCCAGCGCAGCGCCGCCACCACCGAGGTGTCGGTCGGCGCGTCGAACTCGTAGCGCAGCGCCTCTTCGAACGGCGCCGCCTCGGGCCGGACCGTGATGCGCAGGGCATCGTCCTCCTGCGAGTAGCTGAAGCTCCCCCAGTTGGAGTCCAGCTTGGAGAAGATCACCTGCCACTCGCCGGCGGTGGGCAGCATGTGCAGGCCGTAGGATCCTGCGGCGAGCGGCTGGCCGCCGACCCGCACCGCGGTCGAGAAGGCGATGGTCGTGTTCTCGTTGGCGCCGGCGCGCCAGACCTCACCGTAGGGGACGAGGTCACCCCAGACGGTCCGTCCCTTGACCATCGGACGGCTGTAGTGGATCGCGATCTCGGTCACGCCGACCGTCTGCGCGACGGAGGCCGCGGGGCTCGGGCGCGGGGTGGTGAGCGGCGGCCATTGGGCTTCGAGCGAGGTCGCCAGCGCGGTCGAGATCGTCAGCATCAAGCCAAGCCTCTGCAACATCCTTTGCATGGTCCTGCCTCCTCGGGGTCCCTCCCGGTAGGAAACGCTGCTCTGAGGTACGCGCGAGCCGGCGGCGGGTTCTCGACCGGCGACACCCCCGCCGGGGGTCAGGCCAGCCGCGAGCGCTCGAGGGTGAAGCGGCGCAGGCGATCGGGGAGCACCGTGACGCCGATCCCGGGGCCCGCTGGCACGGCGATGAAGCCGTGTTCGTCGAGCACCGCCGGCGGCTCGACCAGATCCTCGGCGAAGTAGCGGCGGGTCTCCGAGGTGTCCCCCGGCAGGGCGAAACCGGGCGCCGTCTGCAGGTGGAGGTTGAACGCCCGGCCGATGCCGGTCTCGTCCATTCCACCCGACCAGACCGGAACGCCGCGCGACGCGGCGAATTCGAGGATGCGCAGCGACTCGAGCAGGCCACCGACCCGCCCCTGCTTGAGGTTGAGGATTCGGCACGCGCCGAGCTCGACCGCGGTGACGGCGTCGGCGAGCTCGTGGATCGACTCGTCGAGGCAGAGCGGCGTGGCGAGCGAGCGTTGCAGCAGCGAGTGCTGGTAGATGTCGCTGTAGGCGAGCGGCTGCTCGATCATGGTCAGGCCGAAAGCGTCGAGGCGCGCCAGGATGGCGGCGTCCTCCAAACGGTAGTCGCCGTTGGCGTCGACCATCAGCGGCAGCTCGGGGAACCGGTCGCGCACCGCGCGCACGTAATCGACGTCCTTGCCGCGCTGGATCTTCATCTTCACCCGGTGGTAGCCGGCCGCCACCGCTTCGGCGACCGCCGCGACCAGCACCGCCGGCGAGTCCTGGATTCCCAGGCTGATCCCGGAGGGGATCGGTCGGGCCGCGAAACCGAGCAGCTCGCAGAGCGGCAGCCCACGCCGTTTGGCGGTCCAGTCGAGCAAGGCGTTCTCGAGCACCGCCCGCGCCATGCGGTTGCCGCGCACCGGCGCGAGGCGGGCCTCGAGCTCGCCGAGGGAGATGCCGGCCTCGACCTGGGGGAGCAGGAACTCGCGCACGATGTGGCGGCAGGAGGTGACCGTCTCGGGGCTGTAGTAGGGGTCGGGATCGGCGACGCACTCCCCCCACCCCACGGCCCCTTCGCCCTCGATGCGCAGCAGCAGCGCTTCCTTCACGCTCCAGGTCGCCGCGCTGGTCGAGAACGGCGCGACGAAGGGCAGGCGGACCACCAGCTCGTCGATCCGCTCGATCTGGCCGAGCCTCTCGGCGGCGACCTGGCCGGCGGCGCCCCCGGGCGCGGGCTCGCGCGTCAAGGCGAAACCTCGGGCGCGCAGCCCGCCTGCGCCACGGCGAAGGTTGGGTGAGCTCCTGCCGGGGCGGGACGGATGCGTTTCACGAGCACCACCGCCGTGGCCCGCCTAGAAGGGCCCCCAGCGGGTGAGCACCGGAGGGACGAGCAGCAGGAGGCTGAGCGCGACCAGCACCAGCATCAGGGGCAGGAACCAGCGGGCCCACTTCTCCCAGGGGATCTTGGCCATCCCGAGCACCCCCATCGTCACCGCGGAGGTGGGCAGGATCGGGTTGATCAGCTCGCAGAGCTGATAGGCGTAGACCATCGTCTGGCGGGTCATACCGACGAGGTCGGCGAGCGGCGCCATGATCGGCATGGTGAGCGCCGCCTGCGCCGTCCCGGAGTGGATGAAGAAGTTGATCACCGCCTGGACGAGGAACATCACCTGCGCCGCCACGACCGGGGGGAGGCTCGAGATCGCCTGCGAGCTGTGGAACAGCAGCGTGTCGAGGATCTGCGACTCGCGGGAGATGATCAGCAACGCGCGCCCGCAGGCGACGATGAGCGTGACGTTGACCATGTCCTTGGCGCCGGCCACGAAGCTCGCGGCGATCTCGTCGGCCTCGAGGCCGGCCACGGCGCCCATCACCAGCCCCATGGCGAGGAAGAGGGCGCCGATCTCCTCGATGAACCACTGCGCCTCGAGGATTCCCCACACCAGGGCCGCCATGCTCGCCAGGAAGAGGGCCAGCACGGCGATCCGCCGCCCGGTCCAGGGCTGGGGCGCCGCATCGAAGGCGAAGCCCGCGCGGTCCCGGGCGAGATCGAGCTCGTGGACCGGGCTCGACTCCGGACGCCGTTTCACCCGCGCCGCGTAGACCATCACCCAGGCGATCATCACGCCGGTGCCGAGCACCCAGGTGATCACCCGGTAACCGAGACCCGAGTAGAGCGGCAGGCCGACCAGCCCCTGCGCGATCCCGACGGTGAAGGGATTGAAGAAGGCGGCTCCGAATCCGGCCGCCGCGCCCAGGAAGGGGATCGCCACGCCGACGATCGAGTCGTAGCCCAGGGAGAGCGCGAGCGGCACGAAGATCAGGATGAAGGGGATGACCTCCTCGCCCATGCCGAAGATCGAGCCGCCGAGCGAGAAGAGCACCATCAACACCGGGATCATCAGCTTCTCGAGCCGGGGGTGGGCGGTGAGCGCGGCGGTGATCTTGCGGATCGAGAATTCGACCGTGCCGGTCGCCTGGATGACGTTGAACGCGCCGCCGATGAGCAGCAGGAAGGCGATGATCCCGGCGCCGTCGAGGAAGCCCCGGATCGGCGCGATCATCAGCCAGTGGGGTCCCAGGAAGACCTTCTCCACCTGGTGGTAGCTGCCGTCGATCGGGACCTCGCGGCCGTCCTTCTCCAGCCGCTCGTAGCTGCCGGAGGGGATCAGCCAGGAGAGCGCCAGCACCACCGCGACCAGCGCGCCGACGATCACCAGGGTGTGCGGCATGCGGAAGGCCGGCTGGGCGGCGGACCGCGGAGCCCCGTTCATCCCATCGCGCCCTTGTCGCGCCGCAGCAGGAGCAGCGTCCGGTCGTCGGCGTAGGGAACCCCCGCGGCGAACTCGTCGAGGGTCGCTTCGAGCGCCAAGCGCAGGCGGTCGAGTGGCACGCCGACGTGCGCGGCGAGGAAGGTCTCCAGCCGGTCGAGGCCGAACTCCTCGTCCTGCGGATCGATCGCCTCGGTGATCCCGTCGGTGTAGACCACCAGCAGATCGCCCGGCGCGAGCTCGGTGCCCTCGCGACGAAAGGTCGCGGTCGGCAGGAGACCGAGCGGCGGCCCGGTCGCGCCGCAGCGCTCGATGCTCCCCCCGGCGCGGACGACGAGCGCCGGGTTGTGCCCGGCGTTGGTCCACAGCAGCTCGTGGGTCGACGGGTCGAGCCGGGCGACGAACGCGGTGGCGTACTTCTCGGGCGGGGTGCGGGAATAGAGGCGGCGCGACACGCGGACGCAGAGCTCGTCGGGCGGATGGCCAACCTCGATCGGGCCCGCGGCCAGGGCCTCGAGCGAGGCGCCGAGCAGCGATGCGGCCATCCCCTTACCCGAGACGTCGGCCACGAAGCAGGTCACCCGGCCGCTCTCGGCATGGCGCGACACGGTGTAGAGGTCCCCCGAGACGCCGCGTGACGGGACGTTGCCCCCCATCACCTCGTATCCCGGAATCTCCGGCAGGCTGGAGGGCAGCAGGGCGAGCTGGATGCGCCGCGCCAGCGCGAGCTCCTGCTCGAGCCGGCGGCGCTCGGCCGCCTCCTCGGCGAGCGAGAGGTTGCGCAGATGAAGGGCGGCCACCGAGGCGAGCGACACCAGCAGCTCGAGATCCGCCTCGCCGAACTGCCGCACCCGCAGGCGCGAGGAGAGGACGATCATGCCGAGCGCGCCGCCGGGCACCAGCAGCGGCGCCGCGAGCACGCTGCGCACTCCGGCGTCGAGCATGCTCGCCGCGCCGCCGAAACGCTCGTCGGTCGGGGCGTCGAGGATCAGCGCGGCGACCCGGCGGGTCATCACCTCGCGCGCCAGGCTGCGCGAGTAGAAGAGGGCCCCCTCGGCGAGGCGCGCCGGCCGGGTCACGGCGTGCAGGATCTCGCCGTCGCCGCCGAGCAGGAGGACCGCGGCCTGCTCCGGAGCCAGCTGACGGAAGACCCGGTCGAGGATCATCTCGAGCAGCGCGTCGCGCGACGGCGAATCGGAGAGCGCCTGGTGCACCTCGTTGAGCAGGTGCAGCCGCTCGGCATGACGGCGCAGCTCCTCCTGCGAGGTCGCTGCGGCGAGGTCGCTGCGCCGCGCGAGCAGGCTCGCCGCGTCCCGGTAGACCGTACCGGAGAGCGCCCCCTCGGCCGTCGAGGCTTCGACCGGCCGGCCGCCGCGCCGGCGCACCACCAGCCGGCTCTCGTCGGAGAGCTCGAGCACGTCGCCCTCGGCGAGCCGCGTCGCACCGGCCAGGGGCCGACCGTTGAGCAGGGTGCCGCGCCGCGAACCGAGGTCGGCGGCCCAGAGCTCGTCGCCGCGCCGTTCGATGCTGAGATGCCGGCGCGACACCCGGAGGTCGGCGAGCTGCAGGTCGCACTCCTGGCCGCGCCCGACCACCGTTTCGTCGCGGCTCACCTCGACCGCGCCGCGCGCCGAGCGTTCGGATTCGATCTCGAGGAACCAGCCGGACATCGTTCCGCGAACGCTATCACCGGCCGGGCGCCGGCGCGGCCCGCCGGACCCGCCCCGAATGAGGTCGCGGCGCGGCTCGTCTTCGGAGAGAATCGGCGCGGAGGAGCGACCCGCCATGAGCGACCTCAAGAACCGAGTACTCGAGCGCTTCCTGCGCTACGTCCAGATCGACACCCAATCGCAGGAGGATGCGGACGCCTACCCCTCGACCGCCAAGCAGCTCGACCTGCTGAACGCCCTGGTCGACGAGTTGAAGGCGATCGGCCTCGCCGACGCGGCGATCGACGAGTGGGGCTACGTGATGGCGACGATCCCGGCCACCTCGTCGAAACGCGACGTGCCGACCATCGGGTTCATCGCCCACGTCGACACCTCGCCCGAGATGCCGGGCGCCGGCGTCAAGCCGATCGTCCATCGCGCCTACCGGGGGCAGGACCTGGTGTTGCCCGACGACCCGACGGCGGTGCTCCGCTTCGCCGACAATCCGCCGCTCGCCGAGCAACTCGGCAACGACATCGTGACCGCCTCGGGCACCACCCTGCTCGGCGCGGACAACAAGGCCGGCGTGGCCGAGATCGTCAGCGCGGCCGAGCACCTGCTCCGCCATCCCGAGATTCCGCACGGGCCGATCCGCATCGCCTTCACCCCGGACGAAGAGGTCGGCCGGGGCACCCTCCACTTCGACGTCGCCAAGTTCGGCGCCCGCTTCGCCTACACGCTGGACGGCGAGACGCTGGGCGAGGTCGAGATGGAGAGCTTCTGCGCCGACGCCCTGACCGCCACCTTCCAGGGCTTCAACACCCACCCCGGGTACGGCAAGGGACGGCTGGTCAACTCGATCAAGATCGCCGCCGATTTCATCCACCGGTTGCCCAAGGACGGCCTCTCGCCGGAGACCACCGGCGGCTACGAGGGCTACGTGCATCCCTACGTCCTGCAGGCGAGCGTCGAGCGCACCTCGGTGAAGCTGCTCCTCCGCGACTTCGCGGTCGAAGGACTGCGCAGCAAGGAGGCCTTCCTGCGCGAGCTCGCCCAGGCCACGGTCAGAGACTGGCCGGGTGCCTCGGTCGAGATCAAGGTCGAGGAGAGCTACCGCAACATGCGCGAGGTGATCGACCGCCACCCCGAGATCGTCGAGCATGCCCGGGAGGCGATCCGGCGCGCCGGGCTCACGGTGCGCGAGCGCCCGATCCGCGGCGGCACCGACGGCTCACGCCTCTCCTTCATGGGGTTGCCGACTCCGAACCTCTTCGCCGGCGAGCACAACTTCCACTCCCGGCTCGAGTGGGTCTCGGTGCAGGACATGGCGAAGGCGGTCGAGGTCATGGTGCACCTGGCGCGCATCTGGGAAGAGCGCGCCCCCGGCTGACGACGCCGCTTCAGGAGAAGACGAAGAGGATCTGGCCCACTCCGGCGAGGAATCCGAGCGCCGCGCCGAGGGCGATCAGGATCCACTCGTCCTCCTTGAAGCAGGGGCGCAGCAGGTCCTGGAACTCCTCGGGCGGCAACTGCTCCATCCGGTCGCGCAGCAGGCGCTCGATCAGCCGGGCGCGGTCCTCGTTGAAGCGTTCGTCCTCGAACGGGTCGGCCGTGACCTCGATCGCCTTGCGCCCGAACTGCTGGGTGATCCGCCGCACGTCGTCCGGGTTGATCGCCGACTGGGCCAGCGGCCCGACCGCCGCCAGCGCCTGATCGACCACCGGCTTGAGCCGCTTGAGGATGGTCTCGCGCGTCCGGTCGCCGTGCGGTCCGGTGATCATCGAGAGGGTGAAGCGCCGCACCGTCAGGATCTCCCGCGTCACGATCGCGCACCAGACGGCCGCCACCTCCTGCTGGCGCTTGAGGAAGAGCCCCTGCACCCGCCAGGGGCCGATGCGGATCGGGTAGAGCGGGCGGAAGACCAGGTTGAGCGCCAGCCAGTTGGTCGCCCA
The DNA here is from genome assembly GCA_964481735.1 of uncultured Thermoanaerobaculia bacterium. Lineage (GTDB taxonomy): Bacteria > Acidobacteriota > Thermoanaerobaculia > Multivoradales > JAGPDF01 > JAGPDF01. The sequence goes on along the minus strand of CAYZWR010000039.1, from coordinate 15,101 downwards.
ACCCACCGCGAGACCGTAGGCCGGCAGCTGCCAGAAGCCGGGCCAGAGCATCCAGGTCACGAGCTGGACGACCCCGAAGCCGAGTCCGAAGTAGTAGCCCGAATCGATCAGGAAGCGGAACTCCCTGGCGCCGCTCTCGAGGAAGAGCCGGTTGAGCAACGCCGGGTCCTGGGTGAGCCGGGTCATCACCATGTGGCGGAAATCGAGCAGATCCTCGAGGTGCCGCCCGATGTCGGCGAGGATGCCGCGCACCAGCTCGGGAAGCTGCGCCCGAACGCTGGCGTAGACCCGCTGCTTGATCGCCTTCGGGGCGTTCTCCCAGACCTGTCCCTTGCTCGCCAGCATCACGTCGTCGGTGTAGTGCTCGAGGCGCGGCTCGAGCACCCCGGTGACGTGCCGGGCGATCACGTCGGGCTCCATGCCGGCGAAGAGCTCGGGCACCGAGCCCAGGCGCTTCATCGAGGTGTCGACGAAGACCCGCGCCATCTTCTCGGCCTTGCGCGGGATGATCCCCTGCCAGCCCAGCCAGGGCGGGATGCCGCGGAAGCGCAGCGGATGGAAGGTCATCCAGATCGCCATCCAGTTGGTGAACCAACCGACCACCGCGGCGGTGAGCGGAATGCTCAGCAGCTGCCAGAACCGGGGGTTCTCGAGCAGCCTCCAGATCATCGCGACTTCCGTCGACGGAGCACGCACGAACGCTAGCACCTCCTGGATCGCGCCCTCCCCGCCCCATCGGGTACCATGGAGCCGAACCGGCGATGGTGACCGATCCCGCAACCCCGACCACGGAACCTCCGACCGAGGCGTCCGCGGAGTTTCCCTACGAGAGCTTCGAGGTCTACGTCGAGCCGCGCTCGCACAACATCGTCCGCCGCCTGGCGACCACCTATCGTCACGCTCTCGGGCTGCTCTACGGCGCGCTCGCGGCGCACGTCCGCAGCACTCCGCCGGAGCGCCGCCGCGGTCTGCGCTACCGCGCCGAGCGCGCGGTCAACGGCGTCACCCGCCACTTCGTCGACCCGCAGCTGATCGGACTCCCGTTCGCGGTCCAGCTGCGCCGGCGCCTGGAGATGCTCGGCGCGACCTACGTCAAGCTGGGCCAGCTCCTGTCGCTGCGCAAGGACCTGTTGCCCGAGCACGTGACCGCGGAGCTCGGCAACCTCCTCGACCGCCTCCCCGCGCTGCCCTACCCGCGCTACCACGAGCTGATCGCCCGCGAGCTCGGGCGCGACCCCTCCGAGGTCTTCGCCTACATCGAGACCAAGCCGCTCGGCTCGGCTTCGATCGCCCAGGCGCATCGCGCCGGCACGCGCGACGGCCAGGCGGTGATCCTCAAGCTGGTGAAGCCGGGGATCCGCGAGCTGCTGCACCGCGACATCGCGCTCCTCAAGGGGGTCGGGCGGTTTCTCAACTGGTTCCTCCCCCGGTTCCAACCGCGGCGGGCGATCGAGGAGTTCAGCTACTACGTCCTGCGCGAGGTCGACCTCGAGCTCGAGGCCGACAATGCCGAGACCTTCGCCGCCAACTTCGCCGACGACCCGGACGTCGCCTTCCCGCGCGTCCTGCGCCAGTACTCGACGCGCAATCTGCTCTGCATGGAGTTCCTGCGCGGGGTGAAGCCCTCCTCGCCCGAGGCCCAGCAGCTCTCGCCCGAGGACCGGGCGCGGGCGATCGACGCCGGGGCGGCGGCGGTGATCCGCATGCTCTACCGGGACGGCTTCTTCCATGCCGACCTGCACCCGGCCAATCTGCTGGTGCAGGCCGGCGGCCGGGTCGGCTTCATCGACCTCGGCCAGGTCGGGCGCTTCGACGAGCACCTCAAGCGCCACCTGCTGCTCTACTACTACTGCCTGGTGGTGGGCGACGCCGAGACCGCGGCGCGCTACCTGACCGGCCTGGCGCGCGCCGGGCCGCGCTCCGACAGCCAGGGCTTCTGCCGCGACGTCGCCGACGTCGCCCGGCGCTGGCGCCGGCATTCGAGCCAGGAGTACGCCTCCCTCGGCCACCTGATCCTCGACTCGGTGGCGCGCGGCGTGAAGTACCGCATGTACTTCCCGGTCGAGCTCGTGCTCATGGTCAAGGCGATCGTGACCTTCGAGAGCGTCGGCCGCCTGCTCGATCCGGCGCTCGACGTCGCGTCGATCTCGCAGCGCCACCTGAACGCCGTGCTGCTCCACCAGGTCAACCCGCTGCGCCTGGCGCGCGAGGGCCTGCAGGGGGCGCCCGAGTTGATCGACACCCTGGTCAAGGTGCCGATGCTGATCAGCGCCGGGCTGCGCGCCCTCGAGCAGGCCACCACGCGCCCCTCCGAGAACCCCTTCGCCGGCATGCGCGGCACGATGTACGCCGGCTTCTGCCTGGTCGCCGGGGCGATCCTCGCGGCGTTCGGCGCCACTCCCTGGCTGTGGGGCGGGCTCTTCGCGCTCTCCCTCCTGCTCTCCCTGCGGCGCGGCAAGTGAAACGGGCCGGCCTCCCGCGAGGGAGCGCCGGCCCGTTCGGGACCTCCGGGGGAACCGCGGTCAGTTCGCGGTGTAGACCGGCAGGCCCATCTCCTCCAGCAGGTTGTGCGCGTGGTCGACCTCGTCCATCACCCAGCGGACGAAGCGCATGTCGACGTGGATCGTGCGCACCGACGGTTCGTAGAAGAGGAAGTCGGAGACCACGCCCTCGTAGTTGCCGTCGAAAGCCAGTCCGACCAGCTCGCCCCTGGCGTTGAGCGTCGCCGAACCGGAGTTTCCGCCGGTGATGTCGGTGATCGACAGGAAGTCGACCGGCACCGCGCCGAGCTTGGAGTCGACGTATTCGACGGGAACCGCCTTGGCGGCGTCGAGCAGCGTCTGCGGGGCGGCGAACTCGCCCTCGCCCGTGGCCTTGGCGACCAGGCCCGGCAGGGTGGTGAACGGCTGGTAGACCACGCCGTCGCGCGGCGCGAAACCGGCCACCTTGCCGTAGGTGAAGCGCAGGGTGCTGTTGGCGTCGGGGTAGAGCCGGCCGCCGGCGAGCAGCTCGAGGCCGCGCATGTACTTCGGACGCACGCGCAGCATCGCGCCCTCCAGCGCCTTCTCGAGCTCTCGCCGCTCGGCCTGCAGCGGCGCCAGGAGCTTGACGAAGTCGAGCATCGAGTCACCGCGCCGGGTGAGCTGCTCCAGGCTCTCCTTGGCCATCTCCTTGCGCGCGTCGAGCTCGGCCATCTTGGTGGCGCCATAGAGCTTGTCGAGCAGCGCTTCGATCTTCTCCGCGTCGGTCGCCTTTCCGGTCGCCGCCAGGGCCTGGTCGATCGGCACGATGCGCTGCTCGGCGGGCAGCGTCGCCGCCTGCTCGAGCATGTAGCGCAGCGTGGCGCGGTCGCTCGCCGGCTCGATCGAGCGCTGCGCGCGGACGATGCCCTGCAGGAAGCGCGAGCGATTGCGGTCCCGGTAGGCGTCCTCGCGGTCGAGGTCCGGCTTGGGGCGCTCCTCGGCGCTGCGCCAGAGAGTCATCGCCTGCCCGAGCATCGGCGAGCCCCGCCCCAGCCAGTCGAGGACGGTGTCGCGCTGCTCGAGCTTGCGCTCGTCGGCGTTGAGCTTGGCGATCTCCGCGACCGGGTCGCCCAGCTCGGCCGCCAGTTTGGGATCGGCGGCGATCCGCCCGGCGAGCTGCTTCTCGCGCGCCAGGCGCTGCGTCTCGACCTTGCCGTCGCGCATCGCGAGGAGCTGCCCCTCGTACTTCTTCATGCCGTTGGCGAGGCCCCGCACCCGCCCGTAGTTCGCGAGCTCGACCGCCTTGCCGCGCAGGTTCTCCTTCTCGAGCAGCGCGATCATGTCCTTGGAGTAGCGCACCGCGGTCGGCAACACGAAGTCGTGGGCTGCGGCGACCTCGTCGGCCGTGCGATAGCGGAAGGTCCGCCCCGGATAGCCGGGGATCCAGACCAGATCACCCTCGGCGACGCCCCGGGTCGCCGACTTCAGCCAGTGCTTCGGCTGGTAGGGGACGTTCTCCTTGGCGAAGTCGGCCGGCAGGCCGTCCGCGCCGACGTAGGCGCGCAGGAAGCCGAAATCGCCGGTGTGCCGTGGCCACATCCAGTTGTCGGTCTCGCCGCCGAAGTTGCCGATCCCTTCGCCGGAGGCGTAGACCAGGCGCACGTCGCGGATCTCCATTTGGGTGATCTCGAGGAACGAGGAGCCCTCGTAGAACTTGGCCACGCTGCAGCGCCGGCCGCCCGGCTTCTCGCAGGCGTCCACCAGGGTGCGGATGCGGCGCTCGACGGCGCGCGCGAAGACCGGGTCGGTCATCTTCACCGTCGGGCTGCCCAGCACCTGCGGGGTGACGTCGCGGATCGCCGTGGTGACGTAGACGTAGCTGCCCGGAGCCGCCGGCAGCTCCTCCTCGCGCGTCTTGGCGAGAAAGCCGTTGGCGATCAGGTCGCGTTCGGGAGTCGAGTTGAACTGCAGCGAGCCGTAGACGCAGTGGTGGTTGGTGATGATCAGCCCCTGCGGCGAGACGAACGAGGCGGTGCAGCCGCCGAGCGAGACGACGGCCCCCATCGGGTCGCCCAGCAGGTCGGCGAGCTGGGCGGGATCGAGCTCCATGCCCATCGCCTTGAGCTCGGCTCCCAGACTCGGGATCTGGCTCGGCATCCACATCCCCTCTTCGGCACCGGCAACGCCTGCGACGAGCAGCGCTCCGGTCAAGATCCATAGCGATCGCTTCACGATGTCTCTCCTCTGGTCCCGCGGGAAAATCCCGAATCGGCAGGAAACGGGGCGGCCCGCAACGGGCACGCCTCCCTGGGACCGATGGTACCCAACGCCCGCCTCCAGCCCCCCGCGCCGACGGGTAGTTGCGGCTCGCACCCACCGGCGGGGTGCCATAATCCGCGGCGATGCCGTTTGCAGCCGCCTCCGCCCGCGTTTCCGGCTCCGGCGGCCCCCGGCGGCGCGCCGAGGCTCTCCCCCTCGCCCTCCTGCTCGTTGTGGCGGCGCTGCTCTGCGGACCGGCCCTGGTTGGCCGTGGGGCGCTGTTGCCGCTCGACCTCCTGGGCCAGGCGGAGCCCTGGCGAAGCGAGCTCCCGGGGCTCCCCGACGCTCCGCCGGCCAATCCGGAGATGAGCGATGCCGTCTGGGAGGTCCTCCCGCTCACCCTGCGCGCGCTCGCCAGCTGGCGGGAGGGGGTGCCGCTCTGGGATCCGCTGCCGATGAACGGCGTCCCGGCGCTCGCAGCGGGCAAGCTCTACCTGCACCCGATCCTGCTGCCCGCCGCCGCGCTGCTCGGCCCGGTCACCGGTCTCGCCTGGACCGCCTTCGCCCACCTGGTGCTTGCCGGCTGGGGGGTCTACTTCCTGCTGCGTCAACTCGCCTGCCGGCCGCTCGCCGCGCTCCTCGGTGCGCTCTGCTTCGAGCTCGGCGGCTATCTCGTCGCCTGGCTGGAGCTTCCCTTCGTCGCCGGCACGCTCGCCTGGACGCCCTGGATCTTCTGGGGGATCGAGCGGGCGATCGCGCGGCGCGACCTGCGCCCGGCCGCGCTCGCAGCCCTCGCCTTCGCCGCCCAGATCTCCTCGGGCTACGTGCTCGGTGCCTACCTCGGCGCGGCGGGCGCCGGGGCGCTCTTCCTGGGCCGGGCCTCGGCGCTGGCCCGTCCTCTCGGCCTCGCCGTTGCCGCCCGCCGCGTGCTCGCGCCGCTCGCCGTGGCGCTCCTCGGCGGCAGCGCGCTCGCCGCCGTGCAGCTGCTCCCGACCCTCGAGCTCTACGGCGAATCGGTGCGCTCCGACGCGTCCGCGACCGTCTCCACGCTGCCAGCCCGTGAGGCGCTCCGACTCCTGGCGCCCCATCTCCAGGGGCGCCCGCTGGCGGGGGATCGCTTCACCGGCGTCGGCCACTATCCCGACAGCGCGCTCTATCTCGGCATCCTGCCGCTCGCCGGCTTCGCGGCCGCGCTCCTCCGCCGTCGCGCGCCGGGGGCACTCGGGTATCCACTGCTCGCGCTGCTCCCGGCGCTCGCCGTCTTCGGCGTGCCGCCTTTCCTGGCACTAATGGAGCTCGCCGCGCCGATGCTCCGGCAGGCCGCCGCGCCACGCCTCTTCGGCCTGGTGGCCTTCGCCGCCGCGGTGGCCGTCGGTCTGGGCACCGAGGCACTCCTCGCCGCGCGCCAGGAACACCCGGAGGCCCGTCGCGCGCGGCGCATCGGCATCGCGCTCCTCAGCGGACTCGCCGGCCTGGCGGTCGCCGTGCGCGCCACGGCGCGCTGGCCCGCCGGCGACTGGATGGTCCACCCCCGGCACCTCTGGCTCACGGCGCTGCTCTGCGGCGCCGGAGTGGTCCTCCTCCGCCTGCGACAGCGCGAGCTGCTCTCGGCGCGAGCTCTCGGCCTGCTCTTCGTCGCGCTCACCACGGCCGACCTGCTGCGCGCCAGCGCCGGCTGGAACGGACGGCACGATTCCCGGCTCGCGCTGCCCGAGACGCCGAGCCTCGCGGCGCTCTCGGCGCTGGTCGCGGCAGGCGATCCGGCGGCCGAGCCGCGCGTGCTCGCCGTGCACAGCAACTCGATCCTGCCGGGCCGGACCGCAGAGCGCTTCGGGCTGGCCGTCCCCACCGGCTACTCCTCCTGGGTGCTCCGGCGCACCTCGCGCTACGCCGACCTCGCCGGCGACCGTCCGGCCGTCTCGATCAACCATCTCTACTACGCCACCTGCTGTGCTCCGCTGAGCGACGCCTTGGGCCTGGCGCACATCCTGGTCGATCGCGGCACCGTGGGCGCGCTCGATCCGGAGCGCGATCTGCTCGTGCGGCTGCCGCAGGCGACGATCCGGGCGGAGATTCCCCCCGGCCGCCGGGTCTGGGAGATCGACGGCGTGGAGCGCCCGGTGCTCTTCGCGCACGCGCCAGCGGAGCTCCGATTCCGACTCGGAGAAGGGGCAGGTCGCCGGTTTCGCAGCGCCATCGCCCTGGACGCCGCCGCCATCGATTGTCCGACCGACGGCGCACGGTTCCTCGTGCGCGCCCTCGGCCCGGACGGCCGAGATCAGCTCCTCTTCTCGCGCTACCTCGACCCGGTCCGGCGACCGGAGGATCGCGGCGCTCATCCGGTCGAGCTGGCGCTCGACGAGGTCGCGCCGGGAGCCCGCGAGCTCGTCCTCGAGACTCGCGCCGGGCCGCGCCGGGATCTGACCTGCGACTGGACGGGCTGGGTCGCGCCGCGCCTCGAGTCCGCCGCGCCCGATCCGCTCGAGCGGCTGCGCGGCGGGCCGAATCCGATCTACCGCAACCGGGAGGCATTCCCGCGCGCCTGGCTGGTGCATGCCGCCGAGAGCGTCGCGACAGGCGACCTCGAAGGCGCCGGCCGTCACCTCCTCGCCCGCCAACACGAGCTCGCCCGGTGGGCGGTCGTCGAGCATCCGCGAGGCTTGGCGCTCGCCCCCGCGAGCGGCCCGGAGAGCGTTCGCTGGGAGCTCGCCACCAGCTCGCGGCTGGTGCTCACCGTCGAGGCCTCCGCCGCGGCGCTGCTCGTGCTCTCCGACAGCTACTACCCGGGATGGAGGGCAAGCGTCGACGGCGTCGAGCGTCCGGTGCTCGCCACCAACCTCGCGATGCGCGGCGTCGAGCTGTCCGCCGGCCGGCATCGGGTCGAGCTCGCCTTCCGGCCCTGGAGCCATCGGGTAGGGCTCGCCACGAGCGGGCTCTCGGCCCTCCTGCTGGGCCTCGCCTGGCCGCGCTTCCGCCGCAGCGCGGGCGCCGCAGGACCTTAGGAGCTAGGGAAAGGCCGACGACCAGAGCGACGTGTCGCCGCTCTCGAAACCGTCGACGAACAGAGGAGGGGCCTCGTCGACGTAGACCGTCGCGCCGATCGTCGCGCCTCCCTGTTCGGTGATCCCCAGGAAGGTGTAGGTCGTCGTGGCGACGGGTGAGACGCTCTCGGTGCCGTCCGGCGTCGTCGGCGCGGGCAGCCCCTGGTCGAGCGCCCCGGCGAGCTCGCTGCCGGCGAGCGTCGTCCAGGTGAGGGTGGAGCTGCCGCCGCCCGCGATCGCCTCGGGCGAGGCGACGAGCGTCGCGACGGGCACCGGACCGCTGACGACCGTGTCGCTGGCGCTCGTCGCGCCGACTTCGAGCGTGTGGCTGCCCGTCGCCACCGCCTGCAACCCGGCGTTGCCAGCCACTCCGACACCGTCGAAGGTGGCGCTGCCGCCGCTCCAGGCAAAGCCGGCGAACGACGGGGTGTCGCCATCGGGATCGCCGGCCGCCGTCAGCGCGATCTTCGCCGGCGGCACCGCGCGCACCGCGAGCTCGACCGGCGCGACGGCGGCGAAGCTGTTGGCGACGGTCGACTTGTCGGTGTCCGGGAAGTTGGCGCGCGCGACGACCAGCGCGTTGAGCGCCGCCGTGTTCTTCACCCCGGCGATCGAGTTGCCGTAGACGTAGAAGCCGCCGCCACCGTCCGGGAAGCTCGCGCTGTGGAAGGTGTTGCCGTTGTAGGTGACAGCGTTGTACCACCGTCCGACCGTGTCGGTGTCGTCGTCCCAGACCGGCAGACCGACGTTCTCGGCGAAGGTCACTCCGGTCAGGTTGCCGGTCGCGTTCTGGTCGGTCGATCCGGTCGGGAAGGCGTCGAGGCCGGTGACGAAGAGCGCCGCGCCGTAGGAGTTGTTGACCGGCTCGGCGGTCCCCGGGGAGATCTCGTTGGCCAGGAAGGCGCCGCCCACCAGATCCACGTCGGCTCCGGCGAGGTAGAGCGCGCCGCCGAACTGCACCGCGCTGTTGTCGGCGAACACGACGTCGGTCAGGGTCGCCACCGACTCGCTGTTGATCCGCCCGCCGCCGCCGCCCGACCCGGTGCCAAGCGCGTCGGAGCGCAGCACCAGGGTGTCGGAGATCGTGGCGTCGACGTGGTAGAGCTCGAAGCCGCCGCCGTTCGGGATGGTCGCGAGCGAGCTCACGTCGCAGTCGTTGAACACCACGTCCTGGATCGTCACGCTGGCGCGGGTCAGGGTCGGATCGGTGATCTGCGGCGGCACGATGCCGGTGCGCCGGAAGATGTCGCCGGCGGCGTAGAGGCAGCCGCCCACCTGCGCCGCGGTGGTGGTCGCGCCGTAGCGCCCCTGGAGAAGCGTGCCGGCGACCAGGAGCGAGGCCGAGCGGTGGTTGGTCGAGTCGGTGTCGTTCGACAACGCCACGATCGCTCCGCCGAAGCCGCTTCCCGCCGCGGTGGAGGTCGCACGGTTGCCGCGGAAGACCGAGTCGCGAATTTCCAGGATGGCGCGATAGGTGTTCGCCGCGCCCGCCAGTCCGGCGCTGTTCTCCTCGAAGCGCGAGTTCCAGATCTTCATCGTCGTCTGGTCCTCGGCGTGCACCGCGCCGGACTCCGGCGCGTCGGGCGTGGCGGTTCCGTTGGCGATCGCCTGATTGCCGACGAACGTCGAGTTGGCGATCGTGATCTCGGCTCGCGGCGTGGTCACCGGCGCGCTCCAGGAGCCGATGCCGTAGATCGCGCCGCCGACGTAACCCGCCTGATTGCCCACGAAGCGGCTGTTGGTCACCCAGAGCTTGGCGTTGCCGACGTGGATCGCGCCGCCCGCCGCCGTGTTGCGATGGCCGACCGGATTGGCGCGGTTGTTCAGGAACTGGCAGCGATGCACGAAGGCGACCGCCGGCGAGGCGTTGGTGCCGTCGAGCTTCAGCCCCGCCCCCTCGTTCTTCGCCAGGTTGTCCTCGAACCGGCAGTCGACGAAGAACAGCGTCACCTGGTCGTAGGCCAGCACCCCGCCGCCGCCGGTGGACGTCGGCTGCGCGGTGTTGTCGCGGAAGACGCAATCGCGGAACGTCGCCTGGGCGTACTGCAGGGTGACCCCGCCGCCGCGGGCGTTGGTCGAGGAGAAACCGTTGGCGAAGGTGAGCCCCTCGAAGAGCACCGGCCGGCCGAGCGCCAGGCTGGTGTTCTGGAAACGCAGCACCTGCCGGCTCCCCTGCCCGTCGAGGACGACCGTGGCGCCGGGCGCGGCGCGCAGGGTGAAGCCCCGGCCCTCGTTCTGGATGAGGAAGCCGCTGGTGACCGGCGGCACGTAGGTCCCGGCCGAGATCTCGATCGTCCCGCCGTCCGGGACGGTGTCGATGGCACTCTGGATCGTCGCGACGTCCTGCGGCACGCGGAGCACCACCTCGGCGGCGAGCGGCGCTCCGCCGAGCGCTACCAGGAGCGCCGGGATCCCGGACCAGACGAGGGTGAGACGAGCACGCACCTATTTGATGTTATCTCCGTACCTGCGCGGTGCCCATGAGCTGGGTCATGCGGCGACGGTGCAGCCTCACGTCGGGCGCCGATCTCGACCGTTCGATATGCTTCTTGGATGCGCTGGCCGGATGCCATCGAGACCTGGCGGAAAGAGCACCGCATCGACACCTGCAACCTCGGCTACCGGCTGGCTCCCACGCTCGACGGCTATCCGCTCCCTCCGCCGGAGCTGGTCGAGCTGGTGATCGGCACTCGCGAGCTCTCCTGGTACCAGCTGGGCGGTCTCTTCATGCAGCAGGCGATCGGCGCGTTGCTGCGGCGCAACGGCCGTCCCTGGGAGTTCCACCCCCGGATCCTCGACTTCGGCTGCGGTTGCGGGCGGATCGTGCGCTGGCTGGGCGGCCTCAAGGGGCGCTGTCAGATCTGGGGCTCGGACTACAACCCGCGCCTCGTCGCCTGGTGCCAGGAGCACCTGGCCGATCTCGGCGAGTTCGCGGTCAACCAGGCTGATCCCCCGCTGCCCTACGCGGACGGCCAGTTCTCGCTGGTCTACTCCTACTCGGTGCTGACCCACCTGGCGCGCGATCGCCAGGAACCCTGGTTCCGGGAGCTCGCTCGGGTCACCGAGCCGGGGGGGGAGATCGTCCTCACCGTGCACGGGCGGCGCTGCGCGCTGCGCATGGAGTTCGCCGCCGAGCAGCTCGCCCAGCTCGAGCGCGAGGGGATCCTGGTCTTCGCCGAGGAGCGCAGCGGCGAGAACATCTGCGGCGCCTACCACTCCGAGAGCTACATGCGCGGTCTCGATCGCTTCGGCCTCGAGCTCGTCGAGTTCCTGCCCGGCGGCGCCCGCGACGCCTCCGAGCAGGACCTCTACCTCTTCCGCAAGCGCGGCTGAGCGGACGCGCCGGCTCAGCCGGCCGGACGCACCTCACCCCGCGGCGCGAGCGCCGCGGCGACCACTTCGGCGAGGTCCATCGTCTCCTCGACCGCCGAGTTCAGCATCATCTTGCACTCGGGGCAGGCGGTGACCAGGAGCTTGGCGCCGGTCGCGACCACCTCGGCCTTGCGCTTCTGGTCGACCCGCGTCGGCTCTTCCGACTCGCGGGCGAAGCCGGCGCTGCCGCCGCCGCAGCAGTAGGAGCGCTCGCGCCGGCGCGGCATCTCGGTGACGGGGTGACCGGCGGCGGCGAGGAGGTCGCGCGGCTCGTCGAAGACCCCTTCGTAACGCCCGAGGTAGCAGGGATCGTGGAAGGTGGTGATCGGCGGCGTGGAGCGCTCCGCGGCGGGCGCGAGCTCCAGCTTCCGGCTGCGGACGAGGTCGAAGATCAGCTCGGAGTGGTGCACCACCTCGGGCGCGAAGCCCGGCTCGAGCGCCGGGTACTCCCGCTTGAGCGAGTGCAGGCAGTGCGGGCAGGGGGTGACGATCTTCTTCACCTCGGCCGCCGCCAGCACCTCGAGGTTCTGGCGGGCAAAGGTCTGGAACTGCATCTCCTCCCCCTGCCGCCGGTTGTGGTGGCCGCAGCAGGCCTCCTCGGCGAGCACGCCGTAGGAGACCCCGGCCCGGTTCAGCAGCTCGACCATCGCCTTCGCCGGGGCCTTGGCGTCGGCGTTGTAGCCCCAGACGCAGCCCAGCCAGAGCAGGACCTCGGTCTTCCCCGGCGCGTACTCGGGAATCGCGAGCTCGGCCACCAGCTTCTCGCGCGTCGAGGCGGGCGCCGCGAAGGGATTGCCGTAGCGCTCCATCGCCTGCAGGAACTTGGCCGCCACCATCCCCTGCCCGGAGGCGAGCGCCTGCGCCCGCTTGGCGCCGGTGAGGATCTGCAGGTGCTCGATACCCACCGGGCAGATCGCCTCGCAGGCGCCGCAGCTGGTGCACTGGCCGAGCGCCTTCTCGGAGAGGACGTTGCCCAGAACGGGCGCGTCCTCGGCCAGGTGGAGGAGGGTCCGCTTCCCGGCGAGCACGAAGCCTCGCGGGTCGAGCTCCTGGCCGGCGCCGTGCGCCGGGCACTGCTCGGTGCAGCGCTTGCACTCGACGCAGGTGAGGAAGTCGAGCCGCATCTTCCACGGCGCGTCCTGCATCGTCTCGAGCCCCAGGGTGGCCCCCTCGGCGCCCAGAGCCTCCTCGGAGAGATCCATCGGCAGGAGCTCGGCCAGCCGCTCGGTCTTCCAGTAGATGTTGAACGGCGCCAGGACCAGATGGAGATGCTTGCTGCGCAGGATGACGTGGGGGAAGACGAGGATGGTCAGGGCGTGCAGCCACCAGTTGAGCTTGGGCGCGAGCGGCGCCGGCCTGAGGCCGTTCAGGTAGGTCACCATGAGCAGCAGGATCAGGCAGGTGACCAGCAGCGAGGTCCAGGACCTGGGGTCGGGGGAGATCTTCGGCATGAGGAAGCGCCGGATGGCGAGCCCCACGATGCCGACCGAAACCGCCACCGCGACGACTGCGATGAACCCCTTGAAGAGCGGAAGGTAGCCGCCGAGAATCGCCGCCAGGAAGGGGATGCCGAACCCCTTGAGGAAATGGTCCACCGTCTCGAGCCCGAAGCAGACGAACCCCACGTAGACCATGCCGTGCAGGGTCCCCACCACCGGCCGGGGGCCGAGGATCTTCTTCTGCAGCACCACCTCGTCGACGAAGCGGCGCAGGCGGAGGCGGGGCTTGTCGGTGCGCGGGCGGTCCGACCTGCCGGCGCGCACGCGGGCGAGGCGGGCGCCGAAGTCGCGGGTGAAGATGGCGATCGAAGCGACGATCGCGAGGGCGAGCAGGAGCTTCTCCCAGAGGGCGAAGTCGAGGTGGAAGGGGATCATCGGGCGAATCCTATCGACTTCGGCCGTAGCTGGATCCCGGCTCGGGTCCGGCACCAGGCCCCGGTAGACTGTGCGCTCGCGTGCCGTCCCGGTCCGGAGGTCCCATGCGCCCGCTACGCTCCCTCGTCGTCCTCGCTCTCGTCCTCGTCCCGCGGCTCGCCGCCGCGCCGCCGGTCGCGGCGGGCGAGCTCACCTTCGACAAGATCTTCGACGAGCGCGCCCGCCCCAAGGCGAGCAGTTGGAGTTGGCGCCCCGACGGCCGGATGCTCACCTACCTCTGGCGGGAAGGGAGGGCTCGCGAGCTCCGCGGCCTCGACCCGGCGACCGGCAAGGTCACCTGGACGCTCGACTTCGCCGCGCTCGGCTTCCCGGCCCGAGGCGACGGCGGGGAGGCCCCGGCGATGCCGGCCGGGTTCGGCGCCACGCCCTACGTCTGGTCCCCGACGAGCGACGCGCTGCTGCTCGTCGAGCAGGGGGACCTCTATCTCTACCGCCTGGCCACGAAGCAGCTTCGCCGCCTGACCGACTCCCCCGCCGAGGAGGAAGACCCGGACTTCTCCCCCGACGGCCGGAAGGTCGCCTTCGTCCGCGAGCACGACCTCTACGCGCTCGACCTCGCGAGCGGCCTCGAGTCGCGCCTGACGAGCGACGGGCGCGAGGACGAGATCCTCAACGGCGAGACGAGCTGGGTCTACTGGGAGGAGATCTGGAATCGCCGCCCGCAGGCTTTCTGGTGGAGCCCCGACGGGACGAAGCTCGCCTTCTACCGCTTCGACGAACGCGGCGTCGCGCGCTACCCGCTGCTCGACGAGCGGCCGCGGGATCCGAAGGTGACCTGGCAGCGCTATCCGAAAGCGGGCGAGAAGAACCCCGAGGTCGAGGTGCGGGTGATCGACCTCGTGACGCGCGGAACGGGCACGCTGCCGCTGGGCGCCGCGCAGGAGTACTACTTCGCGCGCGTCCACTGGCGCCCCGACGGCACGAAGGTGGCCGTCGAGCGGCTGAACCGGGAGCAGACCGAGCTCGAGCTGCTGCTCTGCGCGCCGCAAGGCACCGCGTGCGACCCGGTCGCGAAACAGAGCCACCCGACCTGGGTGAATCTCAACGACGACTTCCACTTCCTCGCCGACGGCGGCTTCGTCTGGTCGACGGAAGCCTCCGGCTGGAAGGCGCTCGAGCGCTACGACGCGGCGGGCCAGCGGGTCGCGACGCTCACGCCGGCGGGGTGGGCGCTCGACCGGGTCGTCGCGCTGCGCGAGACGGCGGGCGACGTCGTCGCCACCGGATTCCGCATCGCCCCGCTCGGCGCCGCAGACCGCCAGGTGATGCGCCTGCCGCTCGCCGGCGGCGCCGCAGAGCTCCTCGCCGGCGAGCCGGGGACGAACAGCGCCACGCCCTCGCCCGTGACGCCCTACTGGATCCACAACTGGAGCGATGCGAACCGGCCCTTCACCGCGACGCTGCGCAAGCTCTCGGGCGAGCGGGTCATCGACCTCCCCGGCCAGCAGGAGTCGACGATCGACGTGGCCGCGCTGCCGCAGGTGGAGCTCCTCGAGATCCCCGGTCCCAACGGGGTGAAGCTCCCGGCCCTGCTGACGAAGCCGGCGGGCTTCGACGCCACGCAGCGTTACCCGGTCTTGATGTACCACTACGGCGGCCCCGGATCGCAAGTGGTGGTGAACGCCTGGGGGCGCCAGCGCGGGCTCTGGCAGAAGTTGATGGCGGAGCGCGGCTTCGTCATCTTCTCGGTCGACAACGAAGCCTCGGCCTTCTTCGGCAAGGCGGGCGAGGACCGGGTCCACCGCAACTTCGGCCCGCTCGAGCTCGCCGGGCAGCTCGCCGGCGTCGAGTATCTGAAGACGCTCCCCTGGGTGGACGCGGCGCGGATCGGCCTCTGGGGCTGGTCGGGCGGCGGCGCCAACACCCTCTGGTCGCTCTTCCACGCCCCCGGCGTCTGGAAGGCCGGCATGGCCGGCGCCCCGGTCTCCGACTGGAAGCTCTACGACTCGGTCTGGACCGAGCGCTACATGGACACCCCGGAGAGCAACCCCGAGGGCTTCCAGACCGGCAGCGCCGTCACCGCCGCCAAGGAC
>CAYZWR010000038.1:0-27012 GCA_964481735.1 uncultured Thermoanaerobaculia bacterium | reverse complement strand
CTCCACTCTGACCCTGAGAGTCGCCCTGGGAGCCGGACTGGCGGCGATCCCGAACTCGGCGCATGCCTCGATGTTCGCGGGCGAGACCCTCGACAAGGTCGCCAACGCGCTCGCTTGGATCGTGCTCGTCATCGTGCCCATCGTGGGGATCGGCGCCTTCTGGATGGTGCACATCCTGCCCGAGAAGGTCGCCGAGAAGAAGAACCATCCGCAGGCCAAGGCGATCCAGGTGGTCTGCCTGCTTTCCCTCGTCTTCGGCGGCCTGCTCTGGCCGCTCGCCTGGCTGTGGGCCTACACCAAGCCGGTGGGCTACAAGCTGGCCTACGGCACCGACCAAGGGGAACACGGCGAATCCGAGCATCCCAAGCCACCGGATGAAGACACCGAGGTGACCTTCCGCCGGGAGGACGAGGCCCGGGCGCTGCGCGCCCGGATCGCCGAGCTGGAATCCCGGCTCGCGCGCCTCGACCGGGAAGGCGAGAGGGCCTGAGTCATGGAAATCCTCCTGCTCGGGATCTACTCCTTCTTCGCCTGGCTGGTCTTCTTCAAGTTCAAGTGGCTGCCCTGGAACATCACCACCCAGGTCATCACCGTCACCATCCCGATCATCGCCCTGACCGCGCTGATCCTGATCCTCAACATCGTCGCACCCTCCTCGTCCGACGTCCGGGCGGTCAACTACGTGGTGCCGATCAATCCGCGGGTGGGCGGCCTGGTGATCGACGTGCCGATCGAGCCCAACCGGCCGATCAAGAAGGGGGACGTGCTCTTCCGCATCGACCCGACCCCCTACCAGATCGCCGTGCAGAACGCCGAGGCCGAGCTCTCCCGGTTGCAGGTCCAGCTGATCACCGCCGGCGCGACGACCAGCAACCTCGACGAGCAGCTGCGCAGCGCCACCGGCCAGCGGGTGGCGATCGACGCCCGCCTGGAGCTCGCCCGCCAACGGGTCGAGCAGCTCCGCGAGCTCGCCGAGAGCGGCGCGGGGAATCGCTTCGACTACGAACAGGCGCTCACCGACGTGCAGAACCTCGAGGCGCAGCGCAGCTCCGCCCTGGCCGGCGAGGCGCAGGTCCGCGAGAAGATGGCCGCCAAGACCCCGGAAGGGGAGCAGGACGAGGTCGCCAACGTCCGGGCGCAGATCCTGCGCGCCGAAGCGGCGGTGGCCGACGCCAAGTGGAATCTCGAGCAGACGACCTTCCATGCTCCGGCCGACGGCACCGTGGTGGCGATCACTCTGCGCCCAGGGGCGATGGCGGTGCCTCTTCCCATGGTCCCGGCGATGAACTTCATCGAGGACGAACAGTGGATCCTGGCGATCTACCGCCAGAACGAGGTGCGCAAGGTCGAGCCCGGGCAGGAGGCCGAGGTCGCCTTCAAGATGTACCCGGGGCGGATCATCAAGTGCAAGGTGGACTCGGTTCTCTGGGCGACGGCCCAGGGGCAGCTTCCGATCGGCACGCTGAATCCGTCGGGAGGCATCGCACCGGTGCCGCCGGACAGCCTCGCGGTGCGGCTGTTGCCGGCCGGCCCGGACGAGGGGATCTTCCTCGCGGCGGGCGCCCACGGCAACGGCGCGATCTACACCGAGAGCGGCAAGGCGATTCACATCCTGCGCAAGGTGTTCCTCCGCGTCGGCACCAAGCTCGACTGGCTGATCCTCAAGCTGCACTGAGCGCCATGAGCCGACCCTTCCGATCCCTCGCCACCCGACTGGCCGGCGCGCTGCTGCTCACCGGCTGCGCCGTCCATCCGCCTCCGGAGCCCGCCGAGATCCGGACGGAGACCGGCACCCTCGACCAGCTCGGGCTGGAGCAGGCCTGGCGCGCCGGCGGGGGCGTCGCGGGGAGCGTCCAGCCGGACTGGCTGGCGAGTTTCGGCGACGCTCAGCTCGACGCGCTGGCCGCGGAGGCGGTGACCAGCAATCCCGACCTGCGGGTCGCCGCGGTGAAGGTCGAGCAGGCCGCGGCCTACGTGCGGATGGCCCAGGCGCAGCTCCGGCCACAGATCGGCTTCTTCGGCACGGGGGGGCTGAACGTCAGCGGCGGGGATCTCAACTCGGCGCTCCAGGGAGCGATGGTCGGCATCTCCTGGGAGATCGACCTCTGGGGGCGCCTGCGCTACGCGCGCAACGCCGCAGAGGAGGTCGCGGCGTCGACCGCCGCCGACTTCGCCTTCGCCCGGCAGTCGATCGCCGCCAACGTCGCCCGGACCTGGTTCTCGGCGACGCTCGCCGGGCTGCAGCAGCAGCAGACCGAGGCGATGGTCGCGGCGACCGCGGAGCTCGTGCGGCTGGCCGAGCAGCGCCGCAAGGTCGGGGTCGGTGACGAGCAGGAGGTCGTCCTCGCCCGGGCGCAGCAGGTCCAGCTCGAGGATTCGGTCGAGCAGCTCCGGCTCGCCCGGACCCAGACCCTGCGCGCCCTCGAGCTGCTCCTCGGGCGCTACCCCGCCGCCGAGCTCGCGGCACGGCCGGAGTTCCCGGGCCTGCCCGGCCCGGTGCCGGTCGGGATTCCGCTCGAGGTCCTGGAGCGCCGCCCCGATCTGATCGCCGCCGAGCGGCGGGTCGCCGCGGCCTTCGATCGGGTGGGCGAGGCCAAGGCGGCCCGACTCCCCAAGCTGGCGCTCAACGCGAGCGTGAGCGCCATCTCCTCCGACGTCCTCGCGCTCAAGCCCGACTTCGAGAACCCGAGCGGTGGGGTCGGTGCGAAGCTGCTCGCGCCGCTCTATGCGGGCGGGGCGCTCAAGACGCAGGTCGAGATCCGCACGTTGGAGCAACGCGAAGCGGTCGCCGACTACGCGCGCATGGCGCTGCGGGCACTGGGGGAGGTCGAGCAGGCGCTCGCCGCGTCGCAGAACCTCGCGGACCGCGCCCGGCTGCTCGAGCGCGCCGTCGCGGAGAACCAGCGGGCGCTCGACCTCGCCAACGAGGAGTATCGAATCGGCCGCGGAGACCTGCGGGCGGTGCGGCAGCAGGAGCTCGCGCTCCAGTCGGCCCGCCTCGCGCTGCTCAACGTGCGGGGCGCCCAGCTCGCCGAGCGGGTGAACCTCCACCTCGCGCTGGGCGGCAGTTTCGAGGCGCCGCCGGCCGAGCCCGAGGCCACCTCGACGCCCGCCTCCGAGCCGGGCTGATGCCCGGGTCTCGCCGCGCCCTGGCCTGGCGCGCGCTGGCGCGATTCTGGCAGCGCGACGAGAGCCTCTCGATCCTGCTCGGCCTGCTGCTCCTCTTTGCCTTCGTTCTGCCGCCCCTCGCGCCGCGCGACGGGCCGCGCGGTCCGCTCACCACGCTGCTCTTCACCTGCCTGCTCCTCGCCGGCGTGACGACGGTGATGCGCCAGAACCGCTGGGCGGTACGCGGCCTCGCCGTCCTCTGCCTGGCTGCGATCCCGCTGCGCTGGATCGCCTGGTTCGCACCGGACCTGGAGTTCGCGGTGTGGAGCGCCGCGACGGAGACGCTGGCCCTGGCGGTGCTGGCGCTCGTGGTGCTCGCCATGGTGCTCCGTCCCGGGACGGTGACCCGCCGCCGACTCGAGGGCGCCGTGGCCGCCTACCTGCTGCTCGGGCTCGCCTGGGCGGGGGCCTACGAGTGGGTGTCGCTGCGCGATCCCGCCGCCTTCGGGGGGGCGCTCGACGGACGCACCAGCTCCTGGATCTACTACAGTTTGGTGACGCTCACCACCATGGGCTACGGCGACATCACGCCGGTGGCGCCGGCGGCGCGTTCGCTCGCCGTCGCCGAGGCGTTCACCGGCCAGCTCTACCTCGCGATCCTGATCTCCCGCCTCGTGGCGCTGGAGCTGCAAGCGCGGCAGGAGCGCTGAGGCGGAGCCGAACGACCGACCTGGAGGGCTCGATCATGCCGAAGTCCGGACCCGTGCCATGAACCCCCTGCTCCACGAGGTGCGCCGCAGTCCGCTGCTCTGGTTGCTCGTCTTCGTGCCGGTGGTGTTCGTCGCGGAGCGACTTCGACCCGGAGCGCACACCCTGCTCTTCGTGCTCTCGGTGTTCGCCATCGTGCCGCTGGCCGCGCTGCTCAGCCACGCGACCGAGTCGGTGGCGGCGCGCACCGGCGACGCGGTCGGCGGGCTGCTCAACGCGACGCTCGGCAATCTCACCGAACTGGTCATCGCGGTGACCGCGCTGCGCGCCGGACAGTACCTGCTGGTCAAGGCGTCGATCGCCGGCGCGATCGTCACCAACTCGCTGTTCATGCTGGGGGCCTCGTTTCTCCTCGGCGGGCTCAAGCACCACGTGCAGGAGTTCAATCGCGCCAATGCCCGGCTGCAGGCCGGACTGCTCTTCCTCGCCACTGTCGCGCTGCTCGTTCCCTCGGCCGTCTCGGTGGCCGACTCGGTCGCCGGGGCGGCTTTCACCCGCTCGTTGAGCCTCGGCCTGGCCGTGCTGCTCATCATCGCCTACGGGCTGGGGATGCTCTTCTCGCTGGGGACGCATCGCGAGCTCTTCGTCGGCGCGCAACACGGCGAGGCGGAGGAGGCCCCCTGGCCGATCGGTCTGGCCCTGGTCACGCTCGCCGGGGTGACGGTCGTCGTGGCGCTGGTGAGCGAGATCTTCGTCGAATCGGTCCAGGAGGCCGCGCAGGCCTTCGGGATGAGCCCGGCGTTCGTCGGCTTCATCGTCGTGGCGCTGGTGGGTGCGGCGGCCGAGATGGCCTCCGCCTTCTCCGGTGCGCGCAAGAACCGGCTCGACCTGAGCGTCGGCATCGCCCTGGGGAGCGCCTCGCAGATCGCGCTCTTCGTCGCTCCGGTGCTGGTGCTGCTCAGCTACGCCATGGGCCCCGCGCCGATGGACCTGCAGTTCTGGCCGGGCGCCATCGTGATGATGTTCTTCGCCACGCTCACCGCCTCGCTGGTGACGCTCAGCGGGCGTTCGGCGTGGTTCGTGGGGGCCCTGGTGATCCTGGTCTACGCCGTCTTCGCCATGACGCTCTACCTGTTGCCGCCGAAAGTGGCCTGAGAGCGCGCGAGTCCGCACGCTCAGCCGAATCCGGGAGCCTCCTCATGTCCGATCGATCCGCCAGCACGACACGACGCGTTCTCGACCCGGCCGACCGCTTCGAGGAGATCATCTTCGGCCTGATCATGGTGTTGACCTTCACCTGCTCCCTGAGCGTCGCCGAGGCCGATCGCGCCGAGGTGCGCGGCATGATCATCGGCGCGCTCGGCTGCAACCTCGCCTGGGGCATCATCGATGCCGCGTTCTACCTCATCGGCGCGATCGTCGAACGGGGGCGAAATGCTCTCTTCCTGCGCCAGGTGCAAGGCGCGCCGAGCCCGGAGCAGGGCCGAGCCCTCGTCGCCGACGCCCTACCGCCGCTGGTTGCGCAGGCGCTGGCGACGCCGGAGGTCGAGCGGATCCGGGCGACGATCGCCGGGCTTCCGGAGCCGCCTTCCCGCGTCAGGCTCCGCCGCGACGACCTGTTGGGTGCCCTCGGGGTCTTCTTCCTCGTCTTCCTCTCGACCTTCCCGGTGGTCATCCCGTTCTTCTTCGGTGGCGACGTCCGCACGGCCTTGCGGATTTCGAACGGGGTGGCGATCGGGTTGATCTTCGGTGCGACCTACAAGCTCGCCCAGACGTCCGGGTTGAGGCCTTTCCGCACCGCCGCGGCGATGGTGGGCCTCGGCGGCCTGCTGGTGGGGATCGCCATCGCGCTCGGCGGCTGAAACCGCGCCACCGGCAGCGAGCGCTTGCCGGCGCCTCCGGCGGGCGGGCAGAATAGCGGCGGGACGATGACCACTTCGATGCGAGCGGCGAAGAGCGGGGTGCGCCGAGCCGGCCGCGGCACGCTCGGTCGCCTCGCCCTGCTGCTGTTGCTCGTCGCGCCGGCGGGCTTCGCCGAGGGGGAGGCGGCCACGGCGCCGCCGGTCACCTCGCGGGCACCCCGGCGGGTGCTCATCCTGACCTCGTTCGGCACCAACTTCCCGCTCTTCGGTCAGGTGGCCGCGGAGCTCCGCGCGGGTCTCGTGGAGCACTGGACCGAGCCGTTCGACATCTCCGAGGTCACGCTCGAGCTGGCACCGTCCTACGATCTGGAGCACCAGGAGCGATTCGTGGACTACCTGGTGGCTCTGTTCGCGGATCGTCCACCCGACCTGGTCGTGACCCTCGGCGGACCCGCGGCGCAGTTCGCCCGGCTTCACCGGGTGGACCTCTTCCCGGGCATCGCGCTGCTCTTCGCGGCGGTCGACGTCCGGATCCTGGACGTCGGCCAGCTGGAGGCACGGGACGCGGTCGTGCCGACCGAGCTCGACCCGGCGGAGAGCGTGGCGACGATCCTGCAGGTGCTGCCGCGCACCGAGCGGCTGGCGATCGTCATCGGGACCTCGCCGCTCGAGCGATTCTGGCGGCAGGAGTTGGCGCGCGCGTTTGCAACCCACGCGGAGCGCCTGCAGCTCGAATGGCTGGACGGGCTTTCGCTGGCCGAAATCCGCGGGCGAGTGGCCAGGCTGCCGCCCCGCTCCGCGGTCTTCTTCGCGATGCTCCTGGTCGACGGTGCCGGCGTGCCGCACTCCCAGGAGCGAGCGCTCGCCGCGGTCCGCCAAGCCTCGCGGGCCCCGGTCTTCGGACTCTTCTCGACCCAGCTCGGCCAGGGCGTGGTCGGTGGCCGGATGCTCTCGGTGAGCCTGGTCGGCGAGCGCACCGCCGAAGCGGCCTCCCGGCTGCTGCGCGGCGAGGCGCCGGCCGCGGTGCGTTATCCCCCCTTGCGGCCGGAGCTCCTCGCTTTCGACGCGCGGGAGCTCGAGCGCTGGGGCATCGCCGAGCGTGGGCTCCCTCCCGGCAGCGAGATCCGATACCACGTCGAGTCGCGATGGGTGACCTACCGCTGGCCGCTCCTCGGGGGCTTGGCGCTGCTCGGGCTGCAGACCGCGCTGATCGTCGGCCTAGTGGTCCAACGCGGCCGTCGCCGGGCGGCGGAGGGGGAGGTCCGGGCCCTGAACTCCCGGCTGCTCACCACCTACGAGCAGGAGCGCGGCCGGCTGGCGCGCGAGCTGCACGACGACGTGACGCAGCGCCTGGCCCGCCTCGCGATCGACGCGGCCGAGGTGGAGCGCGAGACCTGGAACCGGGCCGTCCACCGGATCTCGGCGGAGATGCGCCAGGAGTTGGTCCGGCTGACCGACGACGTGCACGACCTGTCGCGCCGTCTCCACCCAACCGTGCTCTACGACCTCGGGCTCGCCGAGGCCCTCCGCGCCGAGGCCGAGCGGGTCTCCTTGGACACGGACCTGGTCGTCGAGACCCGGCTCGAGGGCGCTCCCGCCGAGCTCCCGCCGGAGGTCGCCCTCGGTCTCTACCGGGTCGCCCAGGAGTCCCTGCGCAACGCGGCGCGCCACGCCGGCGCGACGCGGGTGGAGATCTCGCTCGCCAGCGTCCGGTTCGGAGTCGAGTTGGCGGTGCGGGACGACGGCAAGGGCTTCAATCCCGAGGCCGCCCGCGCGACCGGGGGCCTGGGGCTGATCAGTCTGCGCGAGCGGGTCAATCTGCTGGGTGGGAGGTTGGCGGTGATCAGCGCCCCGGGCCGGGGGACGACCATCGTCGCCTGGGCGCCGGTCGCCAAGGAGGCCGCGTGAACCGGCCCCGGATCCTGCTCGCCGACGACCATCGGATCGTCGCCGAAGGGCTCGAGCGCCTGCTCGTGCCCGACTTCGACCTGATCGGCGTGGTCTCCGACGGGCATCAGCTGCTCGAGGCCGCCGCGCGCCTCCAGCCGGACGTCGTGGTGACCGACATCTCGATGCCGGGGCTCAACGGGATCGAGGCGATCGGCCGCCTGAAAAGAGAGAACCCGAAAGTCCGCGTGGTCGTGCTCACCATGCACCGGGACCTCGCCTACGCTCGCCGCGCCCTCGCGCTCGGCGCCCTCGGCTACGTGCTCAAGCATGCCGCGCACGGCGAGCTGGTGGGGGCGATCCGGGCGGCGCTCGCGGGGCGCACCTTCGTCACCCCGGAGCTCGCCGACGAGCTGCTCGAGGCCGCGGGGCGGGATCCCAGCCGGGCCGGCGACCCGGTCGCCGCCCTCTCGCAGCGCCAGCGCGAGATCCTCCAGCTCCTCGCCGAGGGCAAGACCGCGCGCGAGGTGGGGGAGCAGCTCGGCATCTCGGCGCGGACGGTGGAGACCCACAAGTACGAGCTCATGCGCGTCGCTGGGATCAAGTCGAGCGCCGAGCTCGTCCACTTCGCCATCAAGCACGGGATCGTCGAGATCTGACCGGTCGGCCGGCGGGCGGAAAGTGGGTCTCGCGGGCCCCTGATCCGTAGTTTTGCGGTCGACCCTCGCACTCCGTTGGCGTCAGGCTCTGGCACGCCTCCCTGGGGGGGCGGTGAATTCATGGGCGAGATCCTCAAGCGGCCGACGGGAAGTGTGCTGGTGGCGGTTTCCCACGGAGGCCTCGGTGAAGGCATCCGCGGGCTGCTCGCGACGGAGTTCGAATCGGTGGTCATGGTGGCGGACGAGAGCTCGCTGTGCGCCTGCGCGACCCAACTGCGGCCCGACCTCGCCGTGATGGACGTGCAGCTCGGCGGTGGAGGCGAGGGCCCCCGGCTGATCTCGCGCCTGCGCAGCCTGCTTCCGGAAACCAAGGTGCTGGCACTGGGAGGCAGCGATCCCTCCCTGACGCGGGCCGCGCTGGCCGCCGGGGCCGACGGCTACCTCGCGAAGAGCACCCTCGGGTCCGAGCTGCTGCCGGCGGTCGAACGCCTGCGCAAGGGGCGCGCGGGTGCCTGCGCGGGTCCGGGAAACGGCGCCCCGCCCGGCGGTCCAGGACGCTCGGGGAACGGGAGCGAGGCGGCGTGAGCGCGACACCGCTCGACGGGAGGACGAGAACGCGATGAGGCACCGTCGGGTGAGCTTTGGAGAGTGCCTCGGCTGGGTGCCGGTCGGTGCCGTCGTGGCATTCGCGTGGGTCACCTCGGCGACCGCCGAGACGGCTCCACTGGTCCAGGTGACGTGCGAATCGGCGGGCCAGGCGCGACTGCACTGTCCGGCGGACACCTCGGGCGGGATCGCGCTGATTCGTCCGACCGGGTCGACGGTCTGCCTTCTCGGCCGCAACTGGGGTTATGACGATCAGGGCGTCTGGGTGAGCGAGGGGTGCGGCGGCGAGTTCGTCCTCGGGCAGTCGACGCGCGTCCCGGCCGCCGAGCCGGTCGTCCCGATGGTTCCAGTACCCCCCTCGAGCGCTGGCGAGCCGATCGAGGATCCGGCGCTCGCCGCCGCGGCCGAGGGGATGTCGGAGGGCGCTCCGGTCGAGCAGGCCGTCCAGGAAGCCCAGGCCGCGACGGACGAGAAGAAGCCGACCGAGCGGATCGAGACCTGGAGCGTCTACGAGCCGGGTACCGGCTACCTGATCGGGCGCACCAGGCGGGGCGAGCTGGCGATCAGCGGCTACGCGATGGGGCGTTACCTGAACCAGAACGACGACGACCAGGTCTTCACCGATCACCTGGGCAACGTCCGCCCAGTCGACCCGCGCAACGACCTCTTCTCGCACCGGATCATGGTCTTCCTCAAGGGCTGGATGGTCGATCCGAAGCTGGTCTACACGATCACCTTCTGGACGGTGAACACGACCGACCAGGACGCGATCTTCGCCAACCTCGGCTACCAGTTCAGCAAGCGCTTCAGCCTCTACGTCGGCCTGACCGGCAACCCCGGCTCGCGCTCGCTCCTGGGCTCGCACCCCTTCTGGCTCGGCCACGACCGGGTGATGGCGGACGAGTTCTTCCGCCCCTACTTCGGCTCCGGTCTCTACGCGGCGGGCGAGCTGGTGCCCGGCCTCTGGTACAACGCGACGCTCTCCAACAGCAACAGCGCGCTGGGCGTCAAGGCGAGCCAGCTCGACCGCAAGTTCACCTCCGGCGGCTCGCTCTGGTGGATGCCGACCACGAAGGAGTTCGGCCCGCGTGGCGCCTACGGCGACTGGGAGCAGCACGACCGGCTTGCGACCCGCTTCGGCGTCTCCTACACCAACAGCCCGGAGCAGAGCTTCCGGAGCTCGCAGGGCGGAAACCCCGAGAACACGACGCTCCGCCTTGCCGACAGCGTGAACCTGTTCGAGGCCGGCGCGCTGGCGCCCGGGGTCACGGTGGATCTCGCCGACTACCAAGTCCTCTCGGTGGACGCCGGCTTCAAGTACCGGGGGATCTTCTTCCAGACCGAGTTCTACCAGCGGCGTCTCGACCGGTTCGTGGCCGACGGCCCGCTGCCGGTGCAGCGGATCGAGGACAGTGGCTTCTACATCCAGGCCGCCTTCTACCCGATCCCCCGCGTGCTCGAGCTCTACGCGATCACTTCGCAGATCTTCGGCGACGAGGACGCCGGGTTCGACGACAGCTCCGAGGTCGGCGTCGGCATGAACTGGTATCCCTTCGACACCCGGAATCACCGGCTGAACGTGCAGCTCCTGGACGTCAACGACTCGCCGGTCAGCAGCGTCTTCGGCTACTACACCGGGGGCCAGAACGGTCTCACCGCGGCCACGTCGTTCTCGATCTTCTTCTGATCGTCCCGACCGGAGAAACACGATGCGAGGAGTCCCCGCGATGCGCGAACCAGCACCGATGCGGAAGGCCGGGCGCGGTTTCCTCCCGGCTCTGCTCGCGATCCTCCAGGTGGCGACGACGCTCGCGACGGTGGCCTCGTCCGCGACGCCGGCGGCCGCGGCGGAGCCCGACTACCTCTTCCACGATGGCCACTTCCACCTGACCAACTACGTCCAGGAAGGCACCGACGTCCGCGACTTCCTGAAGATCATGGGCGACAAGGTGGGGCGATCGACGCTGTTCGGCCTGCCGCTGCAGCAGACCTGGTCGTGGCGCAACACCGGCGATTACGCGCCGACCTACTACCTGCAGACCGACTCGCCGCTCTACTACTACTCGTTCACCGACGCCTTCATCGCGATGTCGTACCTCAAGCTGCCGCCCGACGACCGGGCGCGGCTCGACCCGATGATCACCGGCTTCAACCCGGCGGACATGTACGCCGCCGACCACATCCGGCGCGTGCTCGAGACCTTCCCCGGGGTCTTCTCCGGCATCGGCGAGTTCACCATCCACAAGGAGTTCGTCTCCGCGAAGATCGCCGGCGACACGCCGAGCCTGGCCGACCCCGCGCTCGACCGGATCTTCGACTTCGCGGGCGAGGTCGGGCTGGTCGTCCTGCTGCACAACGACATCGACGTGCCCTATCCGAAGGCGGGGCAGGAGCCCTGGGAGCTGCGCCAGATGGCGGACCTCTTCCGCCGCCACCCGAAGACGACGATCATCTGGGCGCACTGCGGCGTCGGCCGGGTGGTTCGGCCGGTCGCCGACCAGGCGGCGATCATCGAGCGCGCGCTCGCCGACCCGACGCTCGCCCACCTCTACATCGACATCTCGTGGGACGAGGTCGCGAAGTACGTGGTGGCGACGCCCGAGTCGATCGCGCGCGTCGCGGCGATCATCAACAAGTACCCGGACCGCGTCCTGTTCGGCACCGACGAAGTGGCGCCGACCGAGCAGGCGAAGTACCTGAAGGTCTACGACCTCTACGCGCCGCTGTTCGCCGCGCTCACTCCGGAGGCGCGGCAGAAGCTGCTCAAGGGCAATTACGAACGGCTGTTCGACCAGGCGCGGCAGCGCGTGCGCGCCTGGGAGCGGCAGAATGTGAAGCCATAGCGACACCCGACAGGACCAGGAGACGGCGAGAGCCGGAAAAGGAGAGAACGAGATGAGAGTCAACTGCGAGACGACGACAGGGAATCGGGGCCGGTTCCTCGCTGTCCTGGCGCTGGCCGCCGTCGTGGTGGCGCCCCTCTGGGCGCAGGCCGGGACCGGGGTCGTCCACGGCCGGGTGCTCGGCGCGGGCGGGGGAGTGCTCGCCAGCGCGAGCGTCAGCGCCAAGGACGTCGTGACCGGGGTCACGGTCGCCAAGGTGACGGGAGTGGACGGCTTCTATTCGCTCGAGGGGCTGGCGCCCGGCACCTACGAGGTCACGGCGGCGCTCTGCGCCTACAGCGCGGCGGTGACCAAGGACGTGGTGGTGCGCGCCGGCGCCGCGGTGACCGTCGACTTCGAGCTCACCTGCGCGGTACCGCCCAGGGACGACACGCCGAAGCCGACCATGGACATCTACGGTTTCGCGATGCTCGACACCGGCTACCAGACCGGCCAGAACCACCCCGACTGGTTCGACGTCGTGCGACCGACCAAGCTGCCCTCGTTCGAGAACGAATTCGGTGAGGACGGCCACTGGTTCGCCGGCGTGCGGCAGACGCGCCTCGGCGTCAAGGCGAACATCCCGACCGCGGCAGGCGAGATCAAGACGACCTTCGAGTTCGAGCTCTACGGCACCGGCGTCGACGCCGGGCAGACCACCTTCCGGCTGCGCCACGCTTACGGCGAGCTGGGGCACTTCGGCGCCGGTCAGACCTGGAGCCCGTTCATGGACATCGACGTCTTCCCCAACTCGATCGAGTACTGGGGCCCCTCCGGCATGGCCTTCTTCCGCAACGTCCAGGTGCGCTGGATGCCGATCCAGGGCGACACCCGCATGACTTTCGCGCTCGAGCGTCCAGGCGCGTCGGGGGATCAGGGCAACTACGCCGACCGCATCGAGCTGCAGAACATCAAGGGGCGCTTCCCCTATCCGGACCTCTCCGGCGAGTACCGGATGGCGTCGGACTGGGGCTACTTCGAGGTCGCCGGCATCCTGCGCTACATCAAGTGGGACGACGTGCTCGAGGACCAGTTCGACCTCTCGGGCAGCGACCTCGGCTGGGGGGTCAACCTGAGCTCCAACATCAAGCTCGGCGACAGCACGCTGCGCCTCCAGGGACTCTACGGCGAGGGCGTCGAGAACTACATGAACGACGCGCCGGCGGACCTCGGTCCGCGCAACAACTTCTCGAATCCGACCTCGCCGGTCGAGGGCGAGCTGCTTCCGGTGATGGGCCTGGTCGCCTTCATCGACATCAACTGGAGCGACAAGATGTCGAGCTCCATCGGCTACTCGAGCATCGACATCGACAATTCCAGCGGCCAGGCGGACAACGCCTTCAAGAAGGGCGAGTACGCGCTCGCCAACATCCTCTTCTATCCCGCGCCGGGAGTGATGATGGGGCCGGAGATCCAGTGGGGCCGGCGCGAGAACTTCCGCGACGGCTTCTCCTCGGACGATCTGCGCTTCCAGTTCTCGGCCAAGTACAACTTCAGCCACCACCTCGGAGGCAAGTGAGATGACCACGCAGGCCCGCACCATCGGCTTCGTCGCCCTGACCGCGCTCCTCGTCGCGGTCACGGCGGCTCCGCTCGCCGCGCAGACGCCGGCAGAGATCCAGGCGGCGCTCGACGCCGCCTACGCCAAGTACAAGGACATCCAGGAGGGAGCGAACGCCGACTACATCCCGGCGCTCGCCAAGGTCGACCCGAAGATCTACGGCATCGCGCTGGTCACCGCCGACGGCAAGGCCTACACCGCCGGCGACGTGCGCTCCGAGGTCTCGATCCAGTCGATCTCCAAGGTCTTCACCATGGCCAAGGTGATGGAGGAGTCCGGCCCCGACGCGATCGCCGGCACGATTGGAGTCGACGCCACCGGCATGCGCTTCAACTCGATCGTCTCGATCGAGTTCTCGCAGAAGTCGCTCGGCGGGCCGGAGATGAACGCGCTGGTCAACCCCGGCGCGATCGCCTCCACCAGCATGGTCAAGGGCGACAACCGCGACCAGATCTGGAAGAGCATTCTCGGCTTCTACTCCGACTTCGCCGGCCGGCCGCTCGCGGTCAACGAGGAGGTGTTCAAGTCCGAGGCCGAGACCAACCAGCGCAACCAGGCGATCGGCTACCTGATGTACGCCTACGGCTACATCAAGTCCGAGCCGATGCGGGCGACCGACATCTACACCGAGCAGTGCTCGGTGTCGGTCAACGCCAAGGACCTCGCCATGATGGCGGCGACGCTCGCCAACATGGGCAAGAACCCGTTGACCGGCAAGCAGGTCATGAAGGCCGAGAACGTTCCCGAAGTGCTCGCGGTGATGGCGACCGCCGGCCTCTACGACGACTCGGGCAAGTGGCTCTTCCGCACCGGCCTGCCGGGCAAGAGCGGCGTGGGCGGCGGGCTGATCGCCGTCTCGCCGGGCAAGTTCGGCATCGCGGTCGTCTCGCCGCCGCTCGACGCGGCGGGCAACAGCGTACGCGCGCAGAAGGCGATCGCCGACATCTCGAACGCGCTGGGCGGCAATCCGTTCCAGGCGAAGGCGCGCTGAGCGGGAGGGCACGCGCGCTCCCGGCCGACCGGGACGGGGGCGTGGCTGTGAGCTCCAACAACCGGGTCGAGTAGGTTCGAGCGGCGGGCCGCAGGGCGGTCCGCCGCACGCGGCAAGAGAGGAGGACCTCATGCGAAGGACCGCCAGGGCGGTGATCACCCTAGGAACCGCGTTCGCCTTCCTGCTCGGGGCGGACGGCACGATGCTCTTCGCCCAGGCGGCGGCGCCGGCGAGTGGCGGCACGGCGCCCGCGGCCGCCGCTCCCGCAGCGGCCGCGACCGCTCCAGTGGCCGAGGGCTTCTCCAAGGACCAGCTCGAGCAGCTGGTGGCGCCCATCGCGCTCTATCCGGACGCGCTGCTGATGCAGATCCTGATGGGCGCGACCTACCCGCTCGAGGTAGTGGAGGCCGACCGCTTCATGAAGGCCAACCCAGGGCTCAAGGACGCGGCGCTCGAGGCGAAGCTCAAGGACCAGGAGTGGGATCCGAGCGTGAAGTCCCTCTGCACGCTGCCCGACGTCCTCAAGAACATGAGCGAGAACCTCGACTGGACGCAGGACCTGGGCGACGCCTTCCTCGGCCAGAAGGCCGAGCTGCTCGACACCGTGCAGATCATGCGCGGCAAGGCGAACGAGGCCGGCAATCTCAAGACGACGGAGCAGCAGACGGTCACGGTGAAGGAGGACAAGATCATCGTGATCGAGTCCTCCTCGCCGGAGGTCGTCTACGTTCCCACCTACTCGCCGACCGTGGTCTACGGCGCCTGGGCGCCCCCCTCCTACTACTACCCGCCGATGTACCCCTACTACCCGCCCGGCGCCGGCCTGATCTCCTTCGGCATCGGCATGGCGGTGGGCGGCGCGATCTGGGGCAACTGCAACTGGGGCTGGGGGCACGGCGACGTCGACATCGACGTCAACCGCTACAACAACTTCAACCGCAACACCAACATCAACGCCGACCGGAGCAACCTGAGCGGCAACCGGGCGAGCTGGAATCACGACGCCAGCCACCGCAAGGGGGTCGGCTACCAGAACAGCCAGGTGGCTGGGAAGTACGGTGCCCAGAGCGGCACCAGCCGCGTCACCCGCGACCAGGCGCAGGCCAAGGCGCAGGCGCGCGGCTACTCGGGCGAGAAGGCGGGAACCCGGCAGTCGGGAACCCGGGAGGCGCGCACGCCCGACTCCGCCGCGACCCGCGACATGCAGAACCGGGCGGCCTCGGGCCAGGGCGCCGCGGCGCGCGACCGGCAGGGGAGCGGCCAGGGCGGCTCAGCGACCCGTGACCGGCAGGGCGGCGCCCAGGCGGGGACCCGCGACGTCCAGGGAGGTGGCGATCGCGCTGCGGGGGCGAAGGACCGCGCCGGCAGCGCCGACCGGTCGAGCGCCAGCCAGCGCTCCGGCAGCGCCAGCACGCGCTCCTCGGGGGGCGGCTCCGGCAAGAGCGCCTACAGCGGCGCCTCGAAGCCGAGCTACGACCGCGCCTCGAGCAGCCGCGGCTCGGCGAGCCGGGGCACCACTTCGTACGGCGGATCGCGCGGTGGCGGCGGCGGAGCCCGCGCCGGCGGCGGCGGCGGACGGCGGCGCTAGGAGAGGAGGCGAGCCATGAGACCAAAGACGAGAAACCTCGCGCAGTTCGCCTTCGCAGCCGGCCTCGCCGGCCTGCTCCTTGTCGGCAGTGCCTGCCGGCGCGCCGAGCCCGGGACCTTCGCGACGCCGGAGGAGGCGGTGCAGGCGCTCGCCGCTCTCGCTGGCCAGCACGACGCCGGGAAGATCGAGGAGATCTTCGGGCCCGGCAGCCTCGAGCTCTTCCGCTCCGGCGACGAAGCGCAGGACCGGGAAGCGGCGGCACGCGTCCAACAGCTCATCGCCGAGAAGGTCGCCTTCGACGAGATGGACGCGAACACCCGCGTCGCGTTGTTCGGCGAGAAGGCCTGGCCCTTCCCGATCCCGCTGGTCAAGAGCGGCGAGCGCTGGCGCTTCGACACGGCAGCCGGCCGCGAGGAGCTGCTCAACCGGCGGATCGGCTACAACGAGCTCGCGACGCTCGACTCGCTGCACGCCTACGTCGACGCGCAGAAGGAGTACTTCAAAGTCGGCCGGGACGGCAACCCGCCCGCCTTCGCGCAGCGCTTTCTCTCCAGCGAAGGCAGGCAGGACGGCCTCTACTGGGCGGCGGCGGAGGGCGAGGAGGAGAGCCCGCTCGGCGACCTGCTCGCCGAGGCCGCGGCCGACTACCACGGTGAGCCGCAGCCCTACCGCGGCTACTACTTCCGGATCCTCACCGGCCAGGGCCCGCACGCGCCCGGCGGCGAGCGCAGCTATCTCGACGGCAAGGGCCTGATGACCGGCGGCTTCGCCGCCGTCGCCTGGCCGGCGAAGTACGGCAACTCCGGCGTGATGACCTTCCTGGTCAGCCACCGGGACATCGTGTTCCAGAAGGACCTCGGCCCGGAGACGGCGGCGGCGGTCGCCGCGATCCGGAGCTTCGACCCGGATGCGAGCTGGGCGCCGACCGGCGACTCGCTCGGCCTGGTCGAGGACGACGGCGAGGAAGCGCCGGCGGAGTGACCTGACTTCAGAAAGGAGAGGAGCACCCATGAACCGAATCACCATCCTCGGACGCGCCGCCCTGGCGGCGGCCGTCGCGCTGTCGCTCGGCGCCCTGCTCGTCGCTCCGGCCGCGGCGCAGCCCGCGGCCTATCGCGTCGAGAAGGACCTGCTGGGCGAGAAGCAGATCCCGGCCGACGCCTACTACGGCGTCCAGACCCTGCGTGCGCTCGAGAACTTCCAGCTCTCGGGCGTCGCGATCAACCACTATCCCGGCTACGTCGAGGCCTGGGCGATCGTCAAGCTCGCTGCCGCGCGCGCCAACACGGCGGCCGGTGCGATGAAGCCCGAGCGGCTCGCCATGATCGAGAAGGCCTGCCAGGCGGTGCTCGACGGCAAGTACCACGACCAGTTCCAGGTCGATTGGTACCAGGGCGGCGCCGGCACCTCGACCAACATGAACGCCAACGAGGTGCTGGCCAACATCGGCCTCGAGCTGGGCGGCCACAAGAAGGGCGAGTACCAGTACCTCGAGCCGCACGACGACCTCAACATGTCGCAGTCGACGAACGACTCCTACCCGACGGCGATCAAGGTGGCCCTGCTGCTGCGCAACGACCGGCTGATCGCCGAGCTCCAGCAGCTGGTGGCCGCCTTCCGCGCCAAGGGCAACGCGTTCATCGACGTGGTCAAGATGGGCCGCACCGAGATGCAGGACGCCGTGCCGATGACCGTCGGCCAGGAGTTCCACGCCTTCGCCGCGGCGCTCGAGAGCGAGATCCAGCTCCTGCGCGACGCCGAGAAGTACCTCTATGCCGTCAACATGGGCGCCACCGCGATCGGCACCGGCCTCAACGTGCCGAAGGGCTACCCCGAGAAGTGCGCCGCGGAGCTCGCCAAGCTGACCGGCAAGCCGATCGTTCCTGCCGGCGACATGATCGCCGCGACCTGGGACCAGCAGGGATTCGTGGTCTACTCCGGGGCTCTCAAGAGCGTCGCGATCAAGCTCTCGAAGATCGCCCAGGACCTGATCCTGCTCTCCTCGGGCCCCCGCGCCGGCCTGTTCGAGATCAACCTCCCGCCCCTCCAGCCCGGTTCCTCGATCATGCCGGGCAAGGTCAATCCGGTGGCGCCCGAGGTCGTCGGTATCGTCGCCTACCGCGTGATGGCGAACGACTACGCGGTGACCCTCGCCTCGCACACCGGTCAGCTCCAGCTGAACGCCTACGAGCCGCTCAACGGGCTGGTCAACATCGAGTCGCAGGCCCTGCTCTTCAACGTCTCGAAGCTCTTCCGCACCAAGTGCATCGACGGCATCACGGTGAACTCGAAGCAGCTCGCCCACTACATGGACACGACGGTGGGCATCGTTACCGCCCTCAACCCGGTGATCGGCTACGAGAAGGCGACCGAGCTCGCCGCCGAGGCCTACAAGAGCGGCAAGGGCCTGCTCGAGATCATCCGGGAGAAGAAGATCCTCACCGAGGAGCAGATCAAGACCCTGCTCGACCCGGCGACCATGACCGGTCTGGACAAGACCAAGTACCCGCAGAAGTAGAGAACATCCTCAAACCTGGAGGTAGAGAGACATGAGACACGCACGCATCCTCGCAGTCCTCGCGGTCGCGCTGCTCGCCTTCGCCGGCGCGCAGTCCACCGCCGCCAAGGAGCTGCCGAACGTGATGATCCTCGCCACCGGCGGCACCATCGCCGGCGCGGCGGCCTCCGGCACCCAGGCCGGCTACACCTCGGGAGCGGTGACCATCGACGCGATGATCGCCGCCGTCCCCGGCATCCGCGATCTCGCCAACATCACCGGCGAGCAGATCTCGAACGTCGGCTCGCAGGACATGAGCTTCGACATCCTGCTCAAGGTCGCCAAGCGCTGCAACGAGCTGCTGGCGAAGCCTGAGATCGCCGGCATCGTCATCACGCACGGCACCGACACGATGGAGGAGTCGGCCTTCTTCCTGAACCTCACGGTCAGGAGCGAGAAGCCGGTGGTGCTGGTCGGCTCGATGCGCCCCTCGACCGCGGTCTCGGCCGACGGCCCGCTCAACCTCTACAACGCCGTGGGCGTGGCGGCCGACCCGAATGCGAAAGGCCGCGGCGTCATGGTGGTGATGAACGACTGGATCCACGGCGCCCACTCGCTGACCAAGACGAGCACCACCGCGGTACAGACCTTCCTGTCGCCGGCGCGCGGCCTGGTGGGTGTGGCCACCTACGGCAAGAACGATTTCTACGGCATGCCGCCCTGGAAGCACACCGCGCAGTCCGAGTTCGACATCACCAACGTGACCAAGCTGCCGCGGGTCGACATCCTCTTCGCCTACCTCGACATGGCGCCCGAGCTGATCGACGCCAGCGCCGCCAGCGGCGCCAAGGGGATCGTGATCGCCGGCGTCGGCAACGGCAACATGACCAAGGCCTCGGTGGACGCGGCGGCGCGCGCGGTGAAGAAGGGCGTGGTGGTCGTCCGCAGCAGCCGGGTCGCCACCGGTTCGGTCGGCCGCAACGTCGAGATCAACGACGACGAGCTCGGTTTCATCGCCTCCGACGAGCTGAATCCGCAGAAGTCGCGGATCCTGCTCACCTTGGCGCTCCTCAAACCCCGCACGCCGGCGGAGCTGCAGAAGCTGTTCAGCACCTACTGACGAGATCAGGTCCCCGGTCCGGCGAACGCCTGGACCGGGGACCGCTTCCGTCGAGGCCGAGATGATCTGGGTCGAGTTGGCGCTGCTGCTCGCGTGCATTCTGGTCGGCGCCCGCCTGGGCGGCATCGCCCTGGGCACGGTCGCCGGCCTCGGCCTGTTCGTCTTCGTCTTCGTCTTCGGCCTGCCGCCGGGCGGACCGCCGGGCGTGGTGATCGGCATGATCCTCGCCGTCATCACGGCGCTCGCCACCCTCCAGGCGGCGGGCGGCCTCGACTACCTGGTCTCGGTCGCCGACGGCGTGCTGCGCAAGCGGCCGCAGTACATCACCTTCGTCGCGCCGCTCGTCGTCTACGCGCTGATCTTCGCCTCGGGCACGGCGCACGTCATCTACGCCCTGCTGCCGGTGATCGCCGAGGTCTCGCGCAAGGCGGGCGTCCGGCCGGAGCGGCCGCTCTCGATCAGCGTGATCGCCGGCTGCCTCGGCGTGCTGGCCTCGCCGATCTCGGCCGCGACGGTGGCGCTGCTCGGCCTGCTGGCCGGGCAGAACGTCACGCTGCCCGCGGTGCTCGCGGTCACCGTGCCCTCGACGCTCGCCGGCGTGCTGCTCGGGGCCCTCTCCGTCGCGGGTCGTGGCAAGCCGCTCGCCGAGGACCCGGAATACCAGGCGAAGCGGGCCGCCGAGCCGGCGAAGGGCGCGGCCGGGACGGTTCCGGCGCTCGCCGGCAAGGCGTTGGTGACCGCCCGCTGGTCGACGCTGCTCTTTCTCGCCGGCATCGTGCTGGTCGTCCTGATCGGCATCTTCCCGGACATCCGGCCGGTCTACGAGGTCGCCGGCCCGGCCGGCATCGAGACCGACCGGGTCGACATGGCCGCGGCGATCATGATCGTGATGATCGCGGTCGCCGGCCTGATCATGATCCTGTTCAAGGCGTCGCCCGCCGCGGCGCTCAAGGGGACGATGATGTCGAGCGGGGTGAGCGCCGCGCTCTGCATCATCGGCGTCGCCTGGCTCGGCTCCTCCTTCTTCGAGGGCAACCGGCCGGAGATCGTCGCCGGTATCGCCGGAGTGGTGAAGACCTACCCCTGGGCCTTCGCGGCGGGGCTCTTCGTCCTCTCCTCGATGCTGTTCAGCGCCGCGGCGACGGTGACCATCCTGGTCCCGGTCGGGATCGCCCTCGGGCTCTCGGGGCCGATGCTGATCGCCTTCTACCCGGCGGCCAACGCGGTCTTCTTCCTGCCGACCTACGGCACGTTGCTGGCGGCGGTCAACTTCGACTCGACCGGCACGACGCGGATCGGCAAGTACCTGCTCAACCACAGCTTCATGCGCCCCGGCCTGGTGGCGGTGGTCTCGTCGATCCTCATCGGTCTGCTGCTCAACGCGGCGTACGGTGCCGGCGGGTAACGAGAAGGGAGCGGCGCGGAGCGCCGGGCGGTTTGGCGGAAGGGCGAAGGTGTTTCGGGTGCCGACCCGGTTCGGCGAGTGAGGAGGACTCGTGGAATGGACTGAAGCCGGACTCCAGGCTGGGCCCTTCGTCGCAGTGACGGTGGGCATCGTCGCCCTCTTCCTGGGGCGGTCGTTGACGGCTCGCTTCGCGGCGCTGCGCGAGTGGAACATCCCGGAGCCGGTGACCGGGGGGTTGGCCTTCGCGGCGGCGACCGCCCTGGTGTACCTCGTGGGCGGGTTGTCGATCAGCTTCGAGCTCACGGCGCGCGACATCCTGCTGATCTACTTCTTCACCACCCTCGGCATGAGCGCGCGTCTCTCGGACCTGCGCGCCGGCGGATGGCCCCTGTTGATCCTGTCGCTCGCCACCGTCGTCTTCATCGTGCTGCAGAATCTCGTCGGCATGGCCGTGGCGCGCCTGGTCGGGATGCCGCCGGGCGTCGGCCTGATCGCCGGCAGCATTTCGCAGGTGGGCGGCCATGGCACGGCGATCGCCTGGGCGCCGGTCTTCGTCGAGCAGGCCGGGGTCCCGAACGCGCTCGAGATCGGGGTGACCTGCGCCACCCTCGGGCTGATCACCGCCAGCCTGATCGGCGGTCCGGTGGCGCGGAGCCTCGTCCGGCGGTACCGGCTCGAATCGCAGTCGCACGAGGAGCTCGCGGTCGGCGTGGAGTTCAACCGCGAGGACAAGACGATCGATGCGCAGTCCTTCCTGCGCGCGGTCCTGGCGATCCACGTCAGCATCCTGGTCGGCGTGGTGGCGCATGCCGGGCTCACCCGGCTCGGGTCCACCATGCCGCTCTTCGTCCCCTGCCTCTTCGCCGGCCTGCTGCTCTCGAATCTCCTGCCGGTCGCCGTCCCGCGCCTCCAGTGGGCGGGGCGCTCGACCGCGGTGGCGCTCATCTCCGAGGTCTCGCTCGGCGTCTTCCTCGCGATGTCGCTCATGAGCCTGCAGGTCTGGACGCTCGCCGAGCTCGCCCTGCCGGTGCTCGCGATCCTGCTGGCGCAGTGCGTGCTGATCTACCTGTTCGCGCGTTACGCGCTCTATTTCGTCCTGCGGGGCGGTTACGACGCGGCGGTCACGGCGGCGGGCTTCGTCGGGTTCGGGCTCGGCGGCTCCGCCACCGCGATGGCCAACATGACCGCGGTCACCAAGAAGCTCGGACCGTCGCCCGTTGCGTTCCTCAACGTGCCGATGGTGGCGGCGGTGGTGATCAACTTCGCCAACCCGATCATCCTGCGGTTCATGATCGCGCTGCTCTAGAGGACGAGTTCACGGCGCGCCGAACGTCCGCGCGGCGCGCCGGAGATGGACCAACGAAGGTCGAGTGCGGGTCGGCCTGGGAGATGAACGATGCGGAACCGGAAGACGTTGACGATGGCCTGTTGCTTGCCCCTGCTCCTCGCCGGCTGCGCCACGACGAGCTTCACCTCGGTCTGGAAGGCGCCCGACGCGGGACCGCTGCAGTTCAAGGCGGGTGACAAGGTCATCGCGCTGGTCATCGCGGAGCAGGAGTCCCTGCGCCGCAGCGGCGAGGCCAACCTGGCGGACATCCTCGACCAGCGCGGCCTCCAGGGCGTTCCCGCCTACACCCTGGCGAGCGCGCCGGACCTCAAGAACGAAGCCAAGGCGAAGCAGGTGATCGACGCCTCGGGCGCGGTGGGGGTCATCGTGATGCGCCCGATGGGCAAGGAGAAGGAGATCTCCTCGACGCCCACGGGCTACTACGGGAGCCCGTACTACGGCGGCTTCTACGGCGGCTACTACGGCTACGGCTGGGGCGGCGCCTGGGGGGGCTACGAAGTGCGCACCGACACCTATGTCTTCATCGAGACGCTGATCTACGATCTCAAGCAGAACAAGCTGGTCTGGGCCGGACAGACCAAGACGATGAACCCGTCGGATGTCGAGGGCTTCGTCGGCGAGCTGGCGAAGGCGGTGTCGAAGGAACTGCAGAAGTCCGGGCTCGTGGCGGCCAAGTAGCGCGCGTCGGGCGGGCGTCGCGCCGCCCGGGGGCCCAACCGCCGCCGGGCGACGCGTCGGGCGACAGGAAGGAGGCAGGCGTGAAACGAGGCATCGTGGGGCTCGCTCTGCTGGCCGCGCCGCTGCTCGCGGACGAGGTCTACCTCAAGGGCGGCGGCCAGATCTCGGGCGCGATCGTCGCGCGCTCGGCGGACTCGGTGGAGGTGGACATCGGGGGCGGGTCGCTCACCGTCCAGATGTCGACCGTGGTCCGCATCGAGGAGAGCACGTCGCCGCTCCAGGAGTATCGCGCGCGCGCGGCGGACCTCCCGACCGAGGACGCCGAAGCCTGGCGCGAGCTGGCCCGCTGGGCGGAGGACCAGGCGCTCTCGACCCAGGCGCGCGAGGCCTACCGGCAGGTGTTGGAGATCGCGCCCGGGGACCCGGAGGCCAACCGCGCGCTCGGCATGGTCGAGCTCGACGGCCAGTGGGTGACCGAGGAGGAGAGCTATCGCGCGCGCGGCTTCGTGGAGTTCGAGGGCGAGTGGATGATGCCGGCCGAGCGGCAGGCGATCCTCGAGGACCGGCGGGCCCGGGAAGCGGCGGAACGCCAGGCGATGGCGGCGCAGGCGCAGGCCGACCAGGCGGCGGCTCAGGCCCGTGCGGCCCAGGAAGCGGCCGAGGACGACGAGTTCTGGGACGACAACCTGCCGGAGCTGGGTGATCCGGTCTACTGGGGCTACGGCTACGGTCCGACGTACTGGCCCACCGTGCCGGTCCAGCAGCCACGGCCGGGGCGTCCGGCCACCCTTCCGGCGCGAGGAGGTCGGCGATGAGCAGCGGAGCTTCCAAGAGACGATTCCGGCATGCGCTGTCGCTCCTCGCGGCGCTCGCCGCGGCCTGCGCTTCGCCCGCGCCCTCGCCGGTCGACCAGGTCGTCGACGCGCACCTCGCGGCACGCGGCGGCAAGGCGAGGCTCCAGGCCCTGCGGGCGGTCCGCGAGACCGGCACGGCGACCGCGAGCGACGGGCGGGTCGCCAAGGTCGTGCGTGAGATCCAGCGCCCGGGCCGCTTCCGGCTCGAGTTCACCTACCAGGGAACGAAGAGCGTCTTCGCGAACGACGGCGAGAAGGGCTGGCAGGTGGCGCCGCTCCAGGGGCAGTTCGAGCCGCAGGCGATGCCGCCGGAGGCCGACGCCGCGGCCGGGGTGGATCAGCGCGACGTCGAAGGCTTCCTCGTCGGCTGGCGCGAGAAGGGGCACCTCGTCGAGCTGGTGGGCAGGGTGCCGCTCCCCGGCGGAGAGGCGCACAAGCTCAAGGTGACCCTCGCGGGTGGCGCGGTCCGTTACGACTATGTCGACGTCGAGTCGCATCAGATCGTCCGCTCCGACGTGACGCGCCAGGTCAGGGGGCGCCCCACGGTGCTCGAGAGCACCTTCTCGGATTTCCGGGCAGTGGACGGGATCGTCTTCCCGCACCGCATCGAAACGCACGTGAAGGACCGGCCACAGAGGCTCAGCGTCGTGGTGGAGAAGATCGAGTTGAACCCCGACCTCGACGCAGCACGATTCCGGATGCCGGTCTAGCGCCGCGCGACGGACCCCTCGGGCCGGGAAGGGCTGGGGCAGGCTAGAATCTCGCCGAGCCGGTCCACGGAGCCAGGACCGGCGCAAGTCGTTGGAGTCCCACCCTCATCCCCAAGGAGATGCCGATGTCGAATCGAATGGCCCGAATTGCCGTGCTGGGATTCGCTCTGCCCTGGCTCCTCGCCGGGAGCCCGAGCCCGCTCCGCGCCGAGGTCACCCCGTCGCAGGCGACTCGCGCCGAGCTGGTCACCCTGACCGGAGAGGTGCTGACGCTCGACCTCGCGACCCGCGAGATCACCCTGCTCGGCCCGCTCGGCGGCAAGGTCGAGGCCACCGTCGACCCGCAGGTGAAGAACCTCCCTCAGGTGAAGGTCGGCGATCTGGTCGAGCTCTCGTTCTACCAGTCGGTCGCCATCTCGGCGCACAAGCCGGGCGAGGCGAATCCCCTCTTCACCGGCGGCGAGGCGTCGTCGGCGGCGCCTGGCGAACGTCCGGCGGCCGACGTCTCGAAGCAGAAGAAGGTGACCGTGACCGTCGTCTCGGTGGACGTCGAGAAGCGGATGCTGGTCGTCCAGGGCCCGGACGGCACGCTCTTCTCGAGCGAGGTCGAGCGCCCGGAGTTCGCGGTCAAGCTGAAGAACCTGAAGGCGGGGGACAAGCTGGACGTGGTGATCACCCAGGCCGTGGCGGTGAGCGTCACGCCGGCGGCGCCGGGGAGCAAGCCGTCCGCGGCCTATGCCGCCGGCACGCTGGTCGTCGACCGGGGTGAGGTGCTGCAGGTCGTCGGCACGACCCTTCTCCTGCGCAACGAGCGCGGACGGACGGTGCGGGTCAAGGTCGACCCCTCCTACAAGTTCTCGGTCGAAGGAAAGGAAGTCTCGGTCTACGACCTCAAGCCGGGAACCCGGCTGACCCGCACGGCGTTCCGCGTCACCGACATCGAGTACGTCGCGGCTCCCTGAGCCGGGCGCGGATCGCGGAGCTCTCCGGCGTCCGCCGGGGGGCTCCGGCTTCGCGGCTGGACCCTGCTGCCCGAAAGGGCACGGAGCGGGTGGCGGGAAACGAGGGAGAATGAAGCGGGCCGCTCCTCGCCGGGGAGCGGCCCACCCGGCCCGGTGGGACGTCGAATCGGCCGGCCCGGCCCGGGGGCCTGCGCCCTCAAACGAATCAGATCTCGGAGGCAGATGATGAACAGGACGAAATCGAGGATCGCGATCGCCGCTCTGATGGCGCTCGCCCTGATGGCGGCTCCGGCCCTCGCCGGAGAACGGCTCTACGACCCGGAGATGCGGCGGCTCATCGACACCGCCTACAAGCAGCTCGACGACTTCACCGACGAGATGGGAAGCAAGGCGAAGAACGCCAAGGTCACCAACGCCGCCGGCGTCACCACCGACATCTCGGACTTCATCACCGACTTCAAGGCCGAGGGCAAGCGGCTGCGCGAGCGCTTCAACTCGGATGACGCGGCGACCACCAACGCCCTCGAGTTCCTGAGGAAGGCGAAGGCGGCCGATGGCTTCGTCGGGCGCCACCCCGGTTTCACCGATGCCGACAGCGAATGGGCCAGGTTCCGGCCGACGCTGGGTTCCCTCGCCGGGGCGTACAACATCGACTGGGACTCGGATCCGGCGAGCTGGAAGGCGGTGCGCATGACCGATCGCGAGGTCAAGGACCTGCTGGCCACCGTCGAACGTCAGATCAAGGACGCCGGCAAGGCGCTCGATTCCGCGGCCAAGGCGGCCGGCGTCGACAAGGCGGCGGCCAAGGGCCTGAAGAGCTCGGTCGCCGGCCTGGGCTCGAGCGTCAAAGCGCTGAAGGGCAGCTTCGCCAAGCAGGCGCCGGTGGGCGAGAGCGTGAGCGGCGTGCTGGCGAAGGCCAAGTCGGTCGGCGAGACCGCGGGAACGTTGGGTATCGCTGAGGCCGCCAAGGGCGCCTGGGCGCCGCTCGAGAAGTCGCTCGGCACCCTCGCGGGCGCCTTCGGCAAGAGCTGAGGCTCGCTGGTCGGATTGGGGTCGGTCAGCTCGCGGCGTGCACGCAGCCGGCGAGCTGGCCGTCGATCCCGCGGATGTGGTGGACCAGCCAGTCGGTGAGCTCCTCGTACATGCGGAGCGCGATCGCCTCGGATCCACCGCTCTGGCGATACTCGTTTTCGAACCGCTGGAAGGTCGCGAGGAACTGGCCGTGCGCTGACTTGTTCGCCTCCGCCGCCGGGCAGCGAAACCGCTCCATGCACAGCTCCTCGCGCCCGAAGTGCCACTCCGCGTAGTACTTGACCAGGTCCAGCGCGCGGCGGATGGTGCTCGCCCCTTGGCCGCTGGAGATGGCTTCAGCTAGATCGTTAATGACCTCGAACAGGTACTTGTGCTGGGCGTCGATCGCCAGCACCCCGGACTTGAACGAATCGTCCCAGACGAGCTTCCTCGCCACGGCCATTCCGTGCCCCTTATCGATCGCCGCCGCTGCCCGGCCGACCGAGTCTACGACGGAGCGCCCGGACGCCGGGCTACTCGCGGTCGAGCTTGATGCGCACGGCCTTGACCGTGTT
>CAYZWR010000037.1:0-27260 GCA_964481735.1 uncultured Thermoanaerobaculia bacterium | reverse complement strand
CCTGGACCCCCTGGCTCGACCTGAAGATCCTGGCCAAGACCGTGCCGGTCGTGCTCTCGGGAAAAGGGGCGTCGTAGTCTCGGCCCCCTCCCAGCCCCGGCAGGGTTTGCTTGCTCCAGGAGGAGGTGACCAAATTCGTGGGGTTGTTCGTTATTAGGGAGTGCGACTACCGTGCTTTGCGGCTCCCCGAGCCTGCGCCGGTTTATTCGGCGGATTTCGCCGCCTTGCCAACTCCACCCCCACCGACCGGAGGCGTGGCAAGCGAAAGCAGCTCAACGAGCTACAAGCAGCAAGGGGCAGAGCATGCGACACTGTTTCCCGACCAATGTCACACGGGATGGCGATCTTCTGATTGTCGCTGAACCCTAGTTAGGCGGCGAGGCTACACTTGAGCCTATCGAAGCTCTCCATTGCAACCTTGTGCTTCGTGGTCGCGCTCCTTGTTCCTCTTCTCGCTGCGCCCTCGAAACGTGTTCCCTCACTTCTTGTCGTTACGGCACCTTTCGCGGTTCTTGGCATCGCCGCGCTGGTGGCGGCGCGACGAGGGATTCTCCACGAGAGAGCCTTCGCCGCTCGGCGCTCGGACCAAAGCACTGCCTCGTTGATACCCGATGTTCATGCCTTCATTCGTGAAGCACCGGCGCTCGCATCCAAGTTCCAATCCTGGGCACGCGATCGCGTGCCTGGCGACTTCTCGTCGCGGCGAGATCTTGAAGGGGTCGCTACGTCGCTTGGCAACTCAATCGATTTCCAAAGCGACATGTTTCTGCCTTGGGTGGCGGCTGTCGGGGAGGTGCGGCGTCATCAGGTCGGCGGACGGTGGTCGGTGGCGCGCTGGATTGGCCGCGGCGAGCCGGTTGTCGTTTCTGGTCGATTCCCGTATGTACGTATCCGACCGCTACAAGAAGCGGTCGAACTTCTCGACGTGGGCTCCTCAATTGAGCGTGTGTGAGTCGTCGCCTGTCCTTTCGTTCGA
Organism: uncultured Thermoanaerobaculia bacterium; assembly: GCA_964481735.1. GTDB lineage: Bacteria > Acidobacteriota > Thermoanaerobaculia > Multivoradales > JAGPDF01 > JAGPDF01. The sequence goes on along the minus strand of CAYZWR010000037.1, from coordinate 26,284 downwards.
GCGGACAACAGGGCTGCGCCCTGTTGCCGCTCGACTCATCATTCGTTAGGCGACCATGCACCAACGTTCGCTGCTGGGAGTTCGTAGAAGAGCGTAGGAGGTCCCCATGAAGCCAACCGCAGTGCGCATCAATCTTGGAGCGATGGCCTTGGCCCTGCTCGTGTCCGCCCCCATTGCGGCGACGGTACGAGTCAGCACCCTAAGTGACAACGGCGGCCCCGCACCCGACCTCTTGGCGTGCGTCGGCGAGGCGTTTCCGCTCGATGAGCGGGAGGACTTGGGTTCCAAGGACTTTCACGCCTGGCTCTTCGTGGCCAAGGTGGAAGGACTCCCGGCCGCACCTCATGCGGTGCACCTTCTGCTTACGATTGACGAAAGCGAGATGAGGGAGGCCCAAGAGGGCGCGGGTATTCCACTGAGCTTCCTGTCGTGGCGCTCCTTCCAAGGCGACGCAACAGATGCAGTGTTCTGCGAAGAGGTCGCCAAGGCGATTCGTGCCGGCGTCGCGGACGTTGGCCCAGGTCTGCGCGCAATCAGAGTGAAATGACTGGTCCGGAAAGGCGCCAGCCGACTCGCAACAGGCTGAGGGCGCCGGCAACTCGGCTGGCACCTCCTCCCTCCGCTAAGTCGAAATCCCGGCCCCGAGAAGGTGCCAGGCGATTCCCGGCGGTTCGAGCTCGCTCCTCGGCTCCGCTGCCTCGGGAAGTCCGCGGCGGGCGCCGCTTCCCCTGACCTATCCAAACGGGCAGCACGGTCCCCGCGCGGAAGTGCTATACGCGGGCTGATCGCCTCCGGCTGGGAAGGAGGCCGCGGGTCGTCGCGCGACCCTTCTCGAGCTGGTGCCCGCTCGCGGGCTCTCGGACCGCGGGCGTGCAGCCTCGACGGCCCGATCCCGCAGGACCGCCCCACCCGTCCGAGAAGACAGGGGCCATCCCATGGCCACCTCCGCAATCCGCCTCCGCTGGAGCTCGGTTCTCCTGATCGCCGGTCTCGTTGCCGGCCTCGAGTCGCTCGCGCACGGTGCTCCCGCCCCGGCCACCGCGCCTCCCGCTCCGAAACCTCCCGCGGCCATGGCCGAGCGACCCGCGACCGTGGCGTGGACCCAGGAAACGCCCTTTCCGCTCCCTGGCGTCGTGCGCGCCTGGGGCCAGTTCTTTCCGGCCAACGGCAAGTTCTACGTCCTCGGAGGCCGGCAGTCGGATACCGCCGGCAGCGAGATCCTCCACCCCCGTGAGTACTACCCCTTGGGCCAGACCTGGGCGGGGAAGTTCGCGGCGTTTCCCGACAACCAGACCTCCAACATGGTGGGCGGCGTGTTGAACGTCTTGGGAACGGACTACATCGTGCTCGTCGGCGGCTCGGCCGTCGGCGCCACCACCGCGAGCTCCGCCGTTCTCGTCTACGACCCCATCCTCGACGCCGGGACCACCCTGGCCACCGATCCGTGGCCGGGGAACACCTCCGGCACGGTCCTGCCCGGCGGGGCCGCGGTTTACGCGAACAAGCTCTACCTCTTCGGCGGTTTCGAGATCGGCACCGGCATGGTGAACGAGATCTGGTGCTTCGATCCACTGGCCGCCGCCGGCAGCCGCTGGACCCAGATGTCCGCCACCCTGCCGACGCCCCTGGGCTTCATCCCTGCCGCGACCTCGGGCGGGTCCATCTACCTCCTCGGGGGCTCGGAGTACGTCGTCGGGACGCTCGCCGATACGACGCACGCCTATCGCTACGACCCCCAGATCGACTCGATCGCCGCCATCGCCTCGCTGCCCCGCGCGACCGGCGAAACGCGCGCCGTGACGCAGCGCGACGGCAAGATCTGGCTGCTGGGCGGCGGGCGAACCGCGCCCAATCCGTCGACCGAGGTCGACGTCTACGACCCGGTCACGAACAGCTGGTCGCTCGGTCCGGCGATGCTCACCGCGCGACGCAACTTCGCCGCCGACGTCAACCCGGCGACCGGCGAGGTCTTCGCGGTGGGGGGCTACGCTCCGACGACGGCGACCAACGCGACCGAGCGCTGGAGCGCGCTCATCTTCAACAACGGATTCGAGCTGGGCGCGCTCTGCCTGTGGAACAACACCGACGATGTGTACTACTTCGTCACGAACTCGGGCGCATCGATCGTCCCCGGGACGACCGACACCGGCAACCACGCCGACGATGGCAGCACCGTGATTCCCCTGCCCTTCCCCTACCAGCTCTACGGCATCGTCTTCACCAGCGTCGCGGTGGGCTCGAATGGCCACCTCACCTTCGGTGTCGTCAACGACAGCGGGACCGTCAGCTGCATCCCGGTGGCCTATGCCAGCTACGTCATCGCGCCCTACTGGACGGACCAGTGCACGACGGCCTGCTTCAACACGACCTGCACCGGTTGCGGCATCTTCACCTCGACGAGCGGCACCGCACCGCGCCGCATCTTCAACATCGAATACCGAACGCGCTACTACAACAGCGGCGGCGACGGCGTGCCGCTCAACTACGAGGTCCGGCTCTTCGAAGGCCAGATGGGCTTCGAGGTGATCTACGGAACGATCAACCCCTTCGACCCGCCCGACGCGCGGGAGCTCTCCGTGGGCGTGCAGTTCAATGCCGCGCCGACGAACTTCACCCTCTACGGCTGCGATCCCACGGGAGGAACCGCCCCGCCGATCCCGCCCGCCGGCAAGAGCCTGATCTTCGCCGCCTGCGCTGCGCCCTGAGCGAGGTCGGCCGGATCCCAGGTTCCACGCGATGAAATCGGCTGGCACCTTCCCTCTGGCCCGCTCCTCGTCGCCCGCCGGCGCTGACCTTCCACGCTTCACGGAGCGCCGAGCCCTGGTGTAGCCTCCGCCACCACTCACCAGCGCTGCTACCTCCCCCGCTCTCCCGGCGAGCCGGTCGCTGCGGGTCGAGGCGTGGCGCCACGACGCGCGAAACGAGGAACGCCATGTCCGACGATCGTGAATTCCCCCCCGAGCTCGATGCGCTGGTGGCCGCGCCCGGCCATCACACCCTGCTCCTCGAGAATGCCCGCGTGCGCGTCCTCGAGACCCGGATCGCGCCGGGCGAGCGGACGCCGGTGCACGTCCATCGCCACCCCGCGGCGCTCCATGTCCTCTCCTGGAGCCCCTTCGTTCGCCGCGACGGCGAAGGGAGAGTCGTTCTCGACAGCCGTGACGTGCCGGCTCTCGCCTCCCCTCCCACGGTGCTCTGGAGCGAAGCGCTGCCCGCCCACTCGCTCGAGAACGTCGGCTCGACCGAGATCCGGGTGCTGAGCGTCGAGGTCAAGTAGGAGCGGCGCAGAAGGTGCCGGCCGATTCTCGGCAAAACGGGAGTGCAGGCGAGTCAGGCAACGGGAGTGACTGAGATGACCACGGTGTTCCTGGTGGGCCTCGTCCTGGATCTCCTCGTCATCCCCTGGCGCTACGTCGGGTTGCACTTCGTCGAGGCACGCGGAGATCGCTGGGGGTGACGCTTCCTGGTGGGCGCACGTCCCCGGCGCCTCGGCACGGAACGGGGCGGCACGACAACCGATTCGGAAACAGGCTCGTGCGGGAGCAAGCCGCCCGGCGCACGCCGACGCCAATCCTCGGAGGAGGCTAGCGATGAACCTTCTGTTGTGGGTCCTGCAGGTCCTCGCCGCGCTGGTGTACGGATCGTCGGGCGTCATGAAGGTCTTCCTCTTCGACCAGGTGAGCGCGGACGTCCCGTCCTTCGGCGCGCTACCGCGAGAAGCCTGGATGGCGCTGGGCATCCTGGAGCTGGTGTGCGCGGTCGGGCTGATCGTCCCCGCCGCCTTCCGTTGGCGCCCGCGACTGACGGTCCTGGCGGCCACCCTCCTGGCGCTCGAGAGCCTCGTGTTCATCGCGGTGCACGTCGAGTACCGCGAACTCCCGCCCATCCTCCTGAGCGCCGTGCTGGGCCTCCTCATGGCGTTCATCGCCTACGGCCGGAGCGTCTTGAAACCGATCTCGTGAGGGGGGCGCTTGTGTATCCTCTGCCCATGCGCACCCATCTCCGTTCGATCGGGCTCTTGGCCCTGCTCGCTCTGCTACCGGTCGCTGGCGCTCTCGCGGCCGACCCGGTTCAGTCGCTCGCCGCCGATACGCCGCTCACCACCACGCGCGGCAATCCGTTCGTCGCCCCGGAGGGATGGAGCGTCGAGGTGCGCGGCGACGCCACGATCCTCGCCGCGCCGGAAGGGGATTCCTGGATCGCGCTGGTCGACCTGCCGGAGGCGGCGGCGGCCGACCCCGACGCGGCGGTCGCCGCGGCGTGGAAGATCTACAAGCCGGCGGCCGCCTGGCCGCTCATCGTCGCCAACGACCGGCCGGACACCGACGGCTGGAGCCGGCAGCGCGTCTACCAGTACCAGACCTCGCCCAACGAGCGGCGCGGCGTGGTCGCGCTGAGCAAGTTCGCGGGGGGCGTCTGGACCGTGGTGCTCTTCGACATGTCCGAGCCGGTCGCCGAGAAACGGGGCGGACAGGTGGCGACGGTCTTCGGCCGCCTGCTGCCCAAGGGGCACGCGCGCGAGAGCTTCGCCGGCAGGAGCGCGCATCCGCTCGACGCGGCCCGGCTCGCCGAGCTCCGGCGCTTCGTCGAGGTGGGCCGCAACGAGCTCCAGGTGCCCGGCGTCGCGGTGGGCATCGTCCAGGGGGGCAAGGTGGTCTTCGCCGAGGGCTTCGGCGAGCGCGAGCTCGGCGGCGGCCAGGCGATCGACGCCGACACGCTGTTCATGATCGCCTCCAACACCAAGGCACTGACCACCCTGCTGCTCGCCAAGCTGGTCGACGCCGGCAAGCTCGGCTGGGAGACACCGGTCACCGAGGTGCTGCCCTCGTTCCGCCTGGGGGACGCCGCGACCACCGCGCAGGTCAAGGTCAAGCACCTGATCTGCGCCTGCACCGGGATGCCGCGCCAGGACCTCGAGTGGCTGCTCGAGTTCGGCGATCTCACCCCCGAGCGGGCGCTGGCGACGCTCGGCACCATGCAGCCGACCAGCGGGTTCGGCGAGATGTTCCAGTACTCCAACCCGATGGCCGGCGCCGCCGGCTTCGCCGCCGGGCACGTGCTCTTCCCGGACCTCGAGCTGGGCGCGGCCTACGACCGGGCGATGCAGGAGCAGGTCTTCGATCCGCTCGGCATGCGCGCCACCACCTTCGACTACGCGCGCGCCCTCGCCGGCAACCACGCCGGCGCCTACGCGCAGGACATCGACGGGAGGACCGCGCCGGCGGTGATGGCGATCAACTATTCGGTGATCCCGCTGCGCCCGGCCGGCGGTGCCTGGAGCAACCTCACCGACATGCTGCGCTACGTCCAGATGGAGCTCGACCGCGGCAAGCTGCCGGACGGCCGGCGCTACCTCGCCGAGCCCGCGCTCATGATGCGCCGCGAGCGCCAGGTGGCGATGGGCACCGACGGCTGGTACGGCATGGGGCTGATGGTCGACCGCACCTGGGGGATCGACGTCGTGCACCACGGCGGCGACCTGATCGGGCACCACAGCGACATGATCTGGCTCCCCGAGCACGGAGTCGGAGCGGTGGTGCTGACCAGCGGCGACCCGGGGTGGACGATCCGCGGTCTCTTCTCGCGCAAGCTCCTCGAGGTGCTGTTCGACGGCAACCCCGAGGCCGATGCGCGGATGGCGGCGTCGGCCAAGTCCTACTACGAAGACCTGGCGGCGGCGCGCAAGCTGCTCACCGCGCCGGCTGATCCGGCGGCGGTCGCGGCGCTCGCCGGGCGCTACGTCAACCCCGCGCTCGGCTTCGTCCGGGTGGTTCGCGACGGAGCTCGCACGATCTTCGACTTCGGCGAATACCAGAGCGAGGTCGCCTCGAAGAAGAACCCGGACGGCACCACCTCGTTCTCGACCATCGCCCCCGGAATCGTCGGGCTCGAGTTCGTGGTGGGAGCCGGCGCAACGAAGACCCTGGTGATGCGCGACGCCCAGCACGAGTACGTCTTCGTGGCGGAGGACGGCGCCGCCGCGGCGAGATGAGGACCCGCTGCCGAGGAGGGATCCCATGGACTTCCGCTTGGCCGACGCCCTGCCGATCCTCAGCCGTACCCCGAGCGTGCTGCGCGAGCTGCTGCACGACCTGCCGGCCGCCTGGACCGGCGCCACCGAGGGCCCCGAGACCTGGAGCCCGTACGACGTGGTCGGCCACCTGATCCACGGCGAGCAAACCGACTGGCTGCCGCGCACCGAGCACCTGTTGCGCCACGGCGAGGCGGTTCCCTTCCCGGCGTTCGATCGCGAGGCGATGTTCGCGGCATCCAAGGGGCGCGCGCTTTCCGAGCTGCTCGACACGTTCGCCCGGCTGCGCGGCGAGAGCCTCGCCCGCCTGGCGGCCCTCGGGCTCTCCGACGCCGATCTGGCGCGCCGCGGCTTGCATCCCGAGCTCGGGGTCGTGACTCTCGGCCAGCACCTCGCGACCTGGGTGGCGCACGACCTCGGGCACCTGGGGCAGATCGTCCGCGTCCTGGCGCGGCAGTACGGGGCGGCGGTGGGACCCTGGCGGCGGTACCTCTCGATCCTCGGGCCCGGCTAGCGGGACGCGAGCGGGGCGCGCCCTTCCGCCCTCAGGACGGCGGCTGGGTGGCCGACCAGCGGTCGGTGTCCCCCTGCTCGAAGCCGTCGGCGAAGAGCGGGACGTCGAACGCCAGGAGGTTCTGGTGGGACGCGCCCCCGGTCCTCGGCCAGAGGAGCTCGCCGCCGACGAGCAGCCGCCCGTCGGCGCGGGTCATCGCCCAGCTCCCCGCCGCGCCGCCGGGGTCGGGGTTCCAGGCGAGGAGGGCGCCGTCGGCGAGCGCCAGCGCGAAGAGATCGCGCTGGGACGTGCCGACGAAGAGCGGATCCCCACCGCATTGCGCCGGGCTCGGATCGAGCGGCGTCGAGGCGTCGATCCAGGCGCGCACGCAGTCGAAGTGGCCGCCGACGAAGAGCACCCCGAGGTTGGGATCGAGCGCGCAGGCCTGCACCCCGCCGTCGGTGGCGATCCAGAAATCGAGGTCCACCACCCCGGTCGCGGGAACGAAGCGGTTGACGTTGCGCTGGTTCTGCTGATCGCCGAGCCCGCCGGTCGACCACCAGTCGCCGCACAGGTAGACCCAGTCCTTGTCGAGCTGGAGATCGTAGACCTGCACCTCGGGATCGTCCGGGTTGGCGTCGGCGAGCTGCGGCGCGAAGGGGGTCGGCAGCGTCCCGGTCGCCACGTCGACCGCCGCGGCGCCGCTGCGCGGCAGCGCGTCGACCGCGTCGAACTGGCCGCCGAGGTAGAGCGTCTCGCCGTCCGCGGCCAGCGCGAGCGCGTAGACCGTCGCGAAGCCGCCGCCGTCCGACTCGACGCGCGGATCGAAAGCGGCCTCCGCGACGCCACTCAGCGGATCGACCGCCGCGAGATGGGCGTGGCAGGGCGCCGGCGCGCAGCCGCCGATGGCGGCAAAGTTCCCCGCCACGTAGACCCGCGCCCCGTCGGGCGCGACGAGGATCCGCTGCACGCGGTCGTCGGGTTCGGGCTGCCACTGCAGATCGAGGGCGGCGTCCGACCGCGCCACGCGCGCCGCGTGGCGCCGCGGCGTCCCCGCGAGCTCGCGGAACTTGCCTCCCAGGTAGATCGACTGGCGGTCGGCGGAGAGCGCCAGGGTCTGGCCGCGCGGGTTGTTGGCGCACGTCGCGTAGGTCACCGGATCGCAGGTGGCCTGCGGATCCCAGGCGAGCACCGCGCCGCTCTCGGCGTCGCAGGCGGCGAACCAGTTGCGCGCCAGCTCGAGTGGCCCGCCGAGCACCTCTCCCGGCGGCCGCACGTGCGTGAACCGCCCGGCGAGGTACACCACCCCGTCCACGAGCAGGAGGTCCTCCACCTGCCCGTCGGTCTGACAGGCGGCGACCGGAGCGTTCGGCGGCAGCTCGGGCAGCTCCGCCGCGCCCGGCGAAGCCAGCGAGGAGAGAGCGAGCAGGAGCGCCGGCGCGCGCATCCTCAAGAGTCTAGCTCGGCGCCCGGAGCCGGCCTCCGGGCATCCGCGACCCACCCCGCGTGCCGCCGCCGGCGGAAGCGAGATCGGGGCACGCAGCCGCAGGCCGAACGAACCTCCTCCCGGCAAGGTGAGGCCCCCTGGGCCCCCGGGTCCAGGGCGAGGCTGCGTTCGGGGCAAATGTCGGATAGTCTCGCCCCCTACTTTTCGGTGCTAGTGATTTGCAGTCCCTCGAGGAGCGCATGACACCGCTCGGGAGCGTCAGACCATGAAGAGAACGTGGATCGGTTTCGTCTTGGCAGCCTTGAGCGCAGTCGCCGCGATCGCCCAGGAGGGCGCGGCGCCGCCCGACGTGAAGAAGGTCGACTTGAAGGGCGTCGAGCTGAGCTACATCGAGCGCGGGAGCGGCACGCCCGTCGTCCTGGTGCACGGCGAGCTCGACGACTACCGCTCCTGGTTGCCGCTGCTCGATGCCTTCGCCGCGAACCACCGCGTCGTCGCGGTGAGCCGGCGCCTGAGCTATCCGAACCAGCCCGCCGCCAAGGCGGCCAACGACTACTCGGCGCGCGTCGACGGCGACGACCTCGCGGCGTTCATCAAGAAGCTCAACCTCGACCCGGCGCACGTCGTCGGGATCTCCTATGGCGCCTACGGAGCGCTGGCTCTGGCTGCCAAGAACCCCAACATGGTGCGTTCGCTGGTCTTGAGCGAGCCACCGATCCTCCCCTGGCTGACCGACATCGAAGGCGGCAAGGCGCACTACGACGCCTTCATGGACAAGGTCTGGCGGCCCACCGTCGCCGGTTTCCGCAGCAGCGACGAAGCCGGGCTCCGCGCCGCGCTCGACGGCCTGGGCGCCTTCGGCTACACCGCCGGCGAGCGGCCGCTGAGCTACGACGGGCTGTCCGCGGAGCGCCGCGCCGCCGTCGGCGAGAACGTGGCGGCGCTGCGCGCCCTGACCCAATCGCGGGAGCCCTTCCCGGAGATCTCCCAGGACGTGGTCGGGCGGGTGGTGGCGCCGACCCTGCTCCTGGCCGGCGACCGGACGTTGCCGATGCACAAGTTGATCGATCGGCAACTCCAGCGGTTGCTGCCGATCGCGCAGCGGACCTCGGTCTACAATGCGACCCACGCCCTGTGGAGCGAGTACCCCGAGGTCTGCAGCCGGCTGGCGCTCGAGTTCATCGCCAAGCAGTGAGCCCCACCGGCGACCGCGATCACGGGGAGCCGATCCTGTCCGAATCCGCGACGGCTCAGGCGATCAAGCTCGAGTTCCTCCGCCACACCCTGGCGACCCTCGCCTACCGCGGCGGCAAGGCGATCCGCGACGCGCCGGAGGAGTTCGCGCGCTTCCGGGTCGGGCCGACGAGCCGGCAGCCGATCGAGATCCTCGCCCACCTCGGCGACCTGCTCGACTGGGCGCTCTCCATCGCGCGCGGCCAGCAGGCCTGGCATGACACCGAGCCGGCGCGCTGGGAGGAGCAGGTCGAGCGCTTCTTCGCCGGCCTCGCGGCGCTCGACGCGGCGCTCGCCGGCGGCGGCGAGGCGATCCCGGCCGAGAAGCTCTTCCAGGGCCCGATCGCCGACGCGCTCACCCACGTCGGGCAGCTCGCCATGCTGCGCCGCCTCGCCGGCGCGCCGATCCGCGGCGAGAACTACCTCAAGGCGCGCATCTCGGCCGGCACGGTCGGCGCCGAGCAGCCGGCGGCGGTGCGCGAGTTCGACTGAGGCGAAGGCCGCGATCCCCCGAAGACGAAGCTGTCGGCGAAGATCAGGTCGACGCATTTTGGAGGTTGTGGCCACCGCCCCCCGCTTGACAGCCCACCACGGTGCGCGCAGACTGCCGCGCGCCAAGGGAACCGCCGCACTCCGAAAGTCGCCCGGGTGCGCAGCTTCCGGGCGTCGAGGCCGAGGCGCATCGTCTGACGAACGTCGCGTGGCCTCGTCGAGCGCCGCGCCTCCGGGCGGAATCGCAGGGCAGTCTCAGGCGGCCGACGACGTCAGAGGGGGGTCCACCATGCCGAAGTTCGTCATCGAACGAGAGATCCCGGGAGCCGGGAACCTCACCGCCGAGCAGTTGCTCGGCATCTCGCGCACCTCGTGCGGCGTGCTCTCCGCCATGGGGCCGCGGATCCAGTGGATCCAGAGCTACGTCACCGACGACAAGATCTACTGCGTCTACATCGCGCCCGACGAAGCCACGGTGCGCGAACACGCGCGACAGGGCGGCTTCCCCGCCAACTCCGTCGCGCGGGTGCGCGCGATCATCGATCCGACCACCGCGGAGTGACCCTCGGGGGGGCGACCCCCGGGTCCTCGGGCGCGGCGAAGACGCTCGGCGGGACGGACGAACAGCGCCTGCACAGACCCTTCGGCAGTCTGAACGGAGAGCTCCCCGGCGCGAGGCGAGAGGTCAGGGCCCCTTCCCGCCGGCTTCGGGTAGGCTCGCCCGCAGTTTCCGGCCGCCGGAGGTGACCCCATGATCGCCCGCATCTGGCATGGCAGGACGCGCGCCGAGCGCGCCGACGACTACCTCCTGTTCCTCGAGCGCCGCGCCCGCCCCGACTACCGCGCCACCGCAGGCAACCGGGCGGTCTTCATCCTGCGCCGCTTCGAAGGGGAGGTCGCTCACTTCCTCTGCGTCACCCACTGGGAATCGCGCGCGGCGATCGCTGCCTTCGCGGGCCCGGACATCGCGCTCGCCAAGTACTACCCCGAGGATGCCGACTTCCTCCTCGAGCTCGAGCCGGGGGTCGAGCACTACGAGCTCCACCCATGACCGGTGAGTTAACGCGGCTCCGGGGGTGCGAGGTGCCGGCATGCCACCGGTGAGTCGCGCGAACGCCGCGCACTACGTCTGGGGAGAGGTCTGCGACGGGTGGCACCTCCTGGCTTCCGAGGGCCTCTCGGTCATCGAAGAGCGGGTGCCGCCGGGGGGTGGCGAGACCGCGCATCTCCACCGCCGAGCCGAGCAGTTCTTCTATGTCCTCGCCGGACGGGCGACGATGGAGCTCGGTGGCGAGCAGATCGAGCTCGGCCCGGGCCAGGGACTCGCCGTCCCACCCGGCGTCGTGCACCGCCTGCGTAACGCGGCGGCCGACGACCTCCGATTCCTGGTGATCTCGGCGCCACCCGCCCACGGCGACCGCGAGCCGGCGCGGGAGGGGTGAGGCTTCGAGCGCCGCCAGGCCCCCGGAACCTCCGGGGGCCCGACGCTTCCGCTGGGGTCGCTCTAGAAGCTGAAGTTGATGCCGCCGGTGAAGACCGTCTCGTCCTCGACCCCGAGGTCGTCGAGCACGTCGAGCGCGATCGATTGCTGCGCCATCAGGTGGATCGAGAAGTAGTCGGTGAACTGGATCGGCAGATCGACGCCGATCAGCACGTCGTTGAGATCGCCGTTCGACGCTTCCACTCCCAGGTCCGCCGCCAGCTCGTCGTACAGGTTGTAGCCGAAATCGACCCCGAGTGCCGCCGAGAAGTCGAGACTGGCCTTGGTGGTCAGGGGCGCGCTGTAGGTGAAGCCCACCTGCAGGTAGCCGCCGTCGATCACGTCCATGTCCTGCCAGTAGCTGATGGTCGGCGAGAAGGTGCTGTCCCAGGCGGCGACGACGTAGAGCTCGTAGGTGTCGAGGAACCCGATGTCGTTCTCGGCGTCCTTGTTGTACATGTACTGCACCGCGCCGATGGTCAGGCCGAAGTTCTCGCCGAGGGGAAACGTGTAGTCGATCGCGAAGTCGTCCTCCCGGTAGTCCGATTCGAAGTCCGGGATCTCGCCGATGTAGCCGTCGTAGTAGATGCCGAGGTTCCCGAAGGTGAAGTAGGCGTGCGGCACGATCACCTCGTTCTCCCCGAGCAACGGCACGCCGCGGAAGAGGTAGCGGGTCGCGTAGTCGGCGCCCACCTCCACGCTCCAGTTCTTCTCCTGCGCCGCGGACGGCGCCGCGATCGCGGCGCCCATCAACGCGAGCGCCACGACGATCCCGAGCAGTTGCAGGTGCTTCATGGCCTCTCCTCTCGTGGCGCTCACTGCGCCTTGATCTCGGTCCAGAACTGGTCGAGCAGCGTGGTCGTGTCGCCGACGTCCTCCAGGAACTCGCAACGCGCGATGACCTCGTCGGAGGGATAGATCGAAGGATCGTCGAGGATCTCGGGCGCGATGAACTCGCGCGCCGGGACGTTGGCGCTGGCGTAGGAGACGCCGTTGACGATCTGGGCGTTGACCTTCGGCTCCATGATGTAGTTGAGGAACTTGTAGGCGTTCTCGACGTTGCGCGACTTCGCCGGGATGCAGACGTTGTCCATCCACAGCGTCGCGCCCTCCTTCGGCACCACGTAGGCCAGCTTGTCCGGCTCCTTGGCCACCACCTCGGCGATCTGCCCGTTGTAGCCGTGCGCGAGATCGACGTCACCGGCGGCGAGGATGTTGGCGAAGTCGCCGCTGTTGTAAGTGGCGACCAGCGCCTTCTGCTTCTTGAGCTTCTCGGCGGCCTGCTTGAGAACCGCCGGATCGGTCTCGTTGAGCGACTTGCCCATCGTCTTCAGGGCGACGCCGAAGACCTCCCGCATGTCGTCGAGCATCAGGATGCGCCCCTTGTGCTTGGGATCGAAGAGCGCTTCCCAGCTGTCGACCGCGCCGAGCTTCGCCTTGTTGTACCCCAGGCCCGTGGTGCCCCAGAAGTAGGGCACCGAGTGCCGGTTTCCGGGGTCGAACTGCTTGTCGAGGAAGCGCGGGTCCAGGTTCTTGAGGTTGGGCAGCTTCGCGTGGTCGAGCGGCTGGATGAGCTTCTCCGCGATGAGGATGCGCACCATGTAGTCCGACGGCACCACGAGATCGTAGTCGGCCACCCCGGACTGCAGCTTCTCGAGCAGCGCCTCGTTCGAGTCGTAGAGGTCGAAATGCACCTTGATCCCGGTCTGGGCCGAGAACTGGTCGATGACCTCCTGCGGCAGGTAGGCCGACCAGATGTAGATGTTGAGCGAGCCGGCATCCGCGGCGGCCGCCTTCGGCTGCTCCGCCTTCTTGCCGCATGCGGTGATGGCTCCCAGCGCGAGGGTGGCGAGCGCGGCGGCGACGATCTTTCTCATTTCTTCTTGCCTCCTTTGGCGGAAGGCTCCTGCTGCATGCGCTGGGCGAGCGCGATGAGCGCGACGGTGACCAGCAGGAGCAGCGTCGAGACGGCGTTGACCTCGGGCGTCACGCCGACCTTGAGCATCGAGTAGATCTGGATCGGGAGCGTCGTCGCACCGACCCCGGCGACGAACGAGGTGATCACGTAGTCGTCGATCGACAGGGTGAAGGCGAGCAGCGCGCCGGCGAGGATGCCGGGCAGGATGATCGGCAGAGTCACCCGCCGGAAGGTGTCCCAGGGTCCGGCACCGAGATCCGCGGCGGCCTCCTCGAGCGAACGATCGAAACCGGCGAGCCGCGCCCGCACCACGATGGCGACGTAGGAGACGCAGAAGACGACGTGCGCGAGGATCACGGTGACGAGGCTCAGCCGCATCTGGACGGCGCCGAAGAAGGTGACCAGCGCCGCGCCGACGACGATCTCCGGGATGATCACCGGCAGGTAGAGCGCCGCCTGGGTCGCCGCCTTGCCGCCGAAGTCGCGCCGCGCGAGGGCGAGCGCGACCAGGGTGCCGACGATGGTGGTGACCACCGTGGTGGTGAGCGCCACGATCAGGCTGTTCTTCACCGCGCGCAGGATGAGCTCGTTCTGCAGCAGGCGGGAGTACCACTCGAGCGTGAACCCCTCCCACGCGGCGGTCTGCTTCGAGCGGTTGAAGGAGTAGAGGATGAGAATGAGGATCGGAACGTAGAGGAAGAGGTAGACCACCAGGCTGTGCCAGCCGAGGAGCGCGCGCTCCCAGGAGAAGGGCTTGGCGCGCGTCGGCGCCGGCGCCAGGCGTCCGACCGGGCGCTCGGGGAGGTCGAGCCGGCCCGGCTCGCTCACAGCAGCACCTCCTGCCCCTTGCGCCGGGTGTAGCGCGCGTACATCCAGAGCAGCAGCAGGACGACCGCGGTGAGCTCGAAGGCGATCGCCGACCCGAAGGGCTTGTTGCGCGCCACCGCGAACTGGTTCTGGATCAGGTTGCCGGCGAGGATGCTCTTGGCGCCACCGAGCAGGTCCGAGACCACGAACTGGCCGATCGAGGGGATGAAGACGAGGATGACCCCGGCCACGATGCCCGGCATGGTGAGCGGCACGGTCACGCGGAAGAAGGTCGCCGGGTGGCTGGCGCCGAGGTCGTTGGCGGCCTCGAGCAGCGACAGGTCGAGCTTCTCGATCGAGGCGTAGAGCGGCAGGATCATGAACGGCAGCTCGCCGTAGACCAGGCCGATCATCACCGCGAGGTCGTTGTACAGCAGGGGGAGCGGCTGGTCGATGAGCTGGAGGTTCATCAGCCAGGTGTTGATCAGGCCTTCGCTGCGCAGGATCAGCATCCAGGCGTAGGTGCGGATGAGGAAGCTCGTCCAGAAGGGGATCACCACCAGGCCGAGCAGGGTGTTCTTCCACTTGGCCGGAGCGACGACCGCGATGTAGTAGGCGATCGGATAGCTCACCAGCAGGCAGAGCACGGTGGTCACCACCGCCATCCAGAGCGAGCGCCAGTAGATCGAGAGGTAGAGCGGCTCGACCGAGCGCTGGTAGTTGCGGACGAAATCGCCCGAGGCGATGTAGGCCGCGAGGTCGGGAATCTCCTTCAGGCCGCCGTAGGTGCCGCGCTCGGCGAAACTGATCACCAGCATGATCACCAGCGGCAGGACGAAGAAGAGCCCGAGCACCAGCCAGGTCGGGCCGACCAGCAGGTAGGAGGTCCAACCCCTCTGCTTGGTCTCTTCAGGCATCGTCCGCGACCGGCTTCGCGTCCCGCATGAGGACGGTGTGCTTGGGGCTCCAACAGAGGTAGGCGGTGCCCCCGACCTCGAACTTGCCGCGCTCCTCGAACGGACGCTCGTTCTGCTCGTAGATCAGGAAGCGCTCGCCTTGCCGGCTCACCACCACCCAGACGGTCGAGACGCCCTGGTAGACCCGGTCCTCGATGGTCACCGGCATGCACGGAATGCCGTGCGCCGAGAGGTCGCGGCTGCGCAGATCGAGCTTCTCCGGTCGGACCACGAAGCGCACTTCGCTGCCCGGGCGGGCCGCGCCGTTCTCGGCCACGCGGAAACGGTCGCCGTCCGGCATGGCGAGCGAGAGCAGGCCGTCGGCGATCCCCTCGACGGTCGCCGAGAAGAAGTTGGAGGCGCCCATGAACTGGGCCACGAACTCCGTGCGCGGGTACTCGAACACCTGGGCCGAGGCGTCCATCTGCTCGACCTGGCCGGAGTTCATCACCGCGATCCGGTCACTCATGGTGAGCGCCTCCTCCTGATCGTGGGTGACGAAGACGAAGGTGATGCCGAGCTTGCGCTGCAGGTTCTTGAGCTCGACCTGGACCTCCTTGCGCAACTTCTGGTCGAGCGCGCCCAACGGCTCGTCGAGCAGCAGCATCTCGGGCTCGAGGGCGAGCGCGCGGGCGAGCGCGACGCGCTGGCGCTGGCCGCCGGAGAGCTGCCCGGGATAGCGGTGCTCGAAGCCGCCCAGCCGCACCAGCGAAACCACGTCGGCGATGCGGCGCGCGTACTCGCTCTTCGGGAAGTTCTTGTAGCGGAAACCGAACGAGATGTTCTCCGTCACCGTCAGGTGGGGGAACAGCGAGTAATGCTGGAAGACCATGTTGATCGGCCGCTTGTGCACCGGCACCGAGGTCATGTCGCGGCCGTGGATGCGGATGCTCCCGCTGGTGGGGAGCTCGAAACCGGCGATCATGCGCAACAGCGTCGTCTTGCCACAGCCCGAAGGGCCGAGCAGCGAGAAGAACTCGCCCTTCTTGATGTTCAGGGTGACGTCGTCGACGGCGAGAAAATCGCCGAACTGTTTGCTGACGCGATCGATCTCGACACTGAACTCGGAATCGCTCATCGGGCGCAGGGGGCGTCGGGACCTGGAATGGCGGAAAACCCTCCTCGGATCGCGGCGGAATCTGCACGCGTTCTACCACAACGTCCGGGGACCATCAATCGTGGCGCGGCGCGCTCGACGCGCGCTCGCCGGCGCCGCGCAACCTGCTCGCGGGGGCTGCGTAGGTGCTCTCTGGCGTAAGCTCTGCGCGACACGATCTGCCGATCGAGGAGAGCCTCTTGACCTTCAATCTGGAGCTTCGCGAGGTGCACAAGGCCTTCGGCGACTTCGTCGCCGTGGACCGGGTCTCGCTCGCCGTTCCGGCCGGCTCGGTCTACGGACTGCTCGGTCCGAACGGCGCCGGCAAGACCACCAGCATCCGCATGATGATGGACATCCTGGCGCCCGACCGCGGCGAGGTCCACTTCTTCGGCCGCCCCCGTCGCGCCGATGACCTGCGCCGGGTGGGCTACCTCCCCGAGGAGCGCGGGCTCTACCGCAAGATGACGGTGGTCGACCACCTGCTCTTCCTCGCCGAGCTGCACGGCGTCGGACGCGCCAAGGCCCAGCCCCTGATCGGTCAATGGCTGGAGCAGGTCGAGCTCGCCTCCTGGGCGAAGGCCAAGATCGAGGCGCTGTCCAAGGGGATGCAGCAGAAGATCCAGCTGGTCGGCACCGTCCTCCACGATCCCGACATCCTCATCCTCGACGAGCCCTTCTCCGGGCTCGATCCGCTCGCCCAGGTGCTGTTCAAGGAGCTGATCGGCGATTTCAAGCGGCGCGGCAAGACCATCCTCTTCTCGACCCACGTCATGGAGCAGGCGGAGAAGCTCTGCGACCACATCGCGCTCATCTCCCACGGCCGGGTGGTGCTCGAAGGCGAGCTCGCCGCCCTCAAGCGCGAGCGCGGCGGCAACCTCTACCGGCTCGCCGCGCGCGGCGACCTCGCCCGGCTGGCGACCGTGCCGGGGATCGAGCGGGTGATCGAGCATCTCTCCGGGCTCAGGCTCGCTCTCGCCCCCGACGCCGTGCCCGGCGCGGTGCTGCGGGAGATCGCCTCCTTCCTCGACGTCTCGGAGTTCCGCTCCGAGGAGCCCGACCTCGAGACCATCTTCATCCAGGCGGTGCGCGATGCGCGTTGAACAGGTCCGGACCATCCTCAAGCGCGAGTACCTGACGCGCATCAAGAGCAAGGCGTTCTGGATCACCACCCTGCTGCTGCCCCTCGGCATGGCGGCGCTGGTGGTCGTCCCCTCGCTGATCGCGATGCGCGCCAAGGCCTCGCATCGCCTGGCGATCGTCGACCGGACGGGCACCGTGGGCGCCGAGCTCGAGCGGCGGCTGACCGCGGGCCTCTCCACCTCGGCGCGCGAGGATCCGTTCAACAACCGGGAGACGCAGGTGGCGACCTTCGCGGTGGAGCTCGCCGCACCCGACCCCGACCCCGAGGCGCAGCGCGCCGCGCTCGACCGCCGCGTGCTCGCCGGCGAGATCGACGCCTGGCTCTGGATCGACCCGGCCGGGCTCGAGAAGGACCAGGTCGAGTACCACGCCGAGAGCGTCTCGAACTTCATCACCCAGAGCCGGGTGGAGGAGGTCGTCTCGCGGGTGGTGGGCGAGGCCCGCCTGAAGCAGGCCGGGATCGACGCTGGCGAGGTCGAACGGCTGACCCGCGGCATCGAGATCGAGACGACGCGAGTGCTCGCCGAAGGGAGCCGCAAGGAGGGCGGGCTCGCCGGGTTCTTTCTCGCCTACTTCCTCTTCTTCCTGCTCTACATGGTGGTGATGCTCTACGGCCAGCAGGTGATGAACGGGGTGCTCGAGGAGAAGAGCTCGCGCATCGTCGAGGTGATCCTCTCGACGGTCGATCCGAGCGAGCTCATGGTCGGCAAGCTGCTCGGCATCGGCCTCATCGGCCTGACCCAACTGGCCATCTGGCTGGGCACCATGGTCGCGCTCTCAACTCCGGCGGTCCTCGGCGCTCTCGCCATGTTGCCCGACGGTACCCAGCTGCCGCAGGTGACGCTCGGCCTCGCCATCCACTTCTTCGTCAACTTCCTGCTCGGCTTCTTCGTCTTCGCGTCGCTCTACGCCGCGATCGGCGCGGCGACCAACAACGTGCAGGAGGCGCAACAGCTCGCCGGTTTCCTGGTCATCTTCCTGATCGCCCCGGTGCTCTTCGTGGTGCCGGTGATCAACGACCCGGATTCGACGCTCGCCGTCGTCCTGTCGCTCGTCCCGATGTTCACCCCGCTGCTGATGATGCTGCGCATCGCGGTGAAGATGCCGCCCCTCTGGCAGATCCTCGCCGGCTACGCGATCACCGCGACCTTCCTCGTCTTCCTGGTCTGGGGCTGCGCGCGGATCTACCGGGTCGGCATCCTGATGTACGGCAAGAAGCCCACCCTCGCCGAGCTCTGGCGCTGGGTGCGGCACGCCTGAAACGCCGACGGCCCGGCAGCTCGCCGGGCCGTCGAAAACCCACACCGCCGAACGCAGCGTGCCGGCTCAGTCGCCGGCCGGCGGGGGCGCGGCGCCCCAGCCGTGGCCGCCGTGCCGCCCGCGGCCGCGCTCCGGCCGGGCGTCCTCGAGCGCCTCGAACTGGGCGCGCTGCGTCGGATTGAGCATCGCGGTGAGCTCACTCTTGAAGTGTTCGTGCGCGGCGCGCATCTCACCGTGCAGCCGGTGCTGGGCGATCGCCTGCCGGCCGATCGCGGTGGCATCCGGCGTCGCGGCCTCGAGCATCGCCTCCATGCTCTCGCGGCCGCTGCGCACCTGCTCGAAGAGCGGTTGCAGCGCCGCGGTGAGCTCGTTCTGCAGGCGCTCGAGCGTCGCCTGCTGGTCGGCGGAGAGATCGAGCGCGCGCGTCAGGCGCTCGGCGTGCCGCTCGGTGAAGCGCTCGATCCGCTCGTCGTCGAACCGTGGTCCGCCGAGCCCCGGCATCGGCCGCTCGCCGGGAGGGCCGCCGGCCGAGAGCGGCAGCGCCACCAGCGCGAGCAGGAAGAGGAGGGCGAAGGCTGTACGCATCGGGAAGTCTCCTTGTCGTCGGGGCCTCGCTTGCCGGAGGCCGTGTCCGGAAGCTGAAACCCCCGGCGGCGGCGATACCTGCGCCCGCGCGGGCCGCGAAATGCGAGAATCTCGATCCCGCCGGCGTCGATCGAGGCGGCCGACGGGTGCCCGGCGAAGCGCCACGCGCGCCGCACGGAGGGGTTGATGCCACCGGAGATCTCAGCCACCAAGGCCATGTTGCGCGAGCGGTTGCGGGAGCGCGTGGGCGCGCTCGACGGCGCGACCGCCGCCGCGGCGGCAGAGCAGGTGCGGGAGCGCGTGCTCGCGCTCCCCGAGGTCCGTAGCGCCGGCAGGATCCTCACCTGCCTCTCCTTCGGAACCGAGCTCGACACCTGGCCGCTGGTCGACCGCCTGCTCGCCGAAGGGCGCGAGCTCTACGTGCCGCGCGCCGATCCGCGCGACCGGCGCCTGCACGTCCACCCCTACCCCTGTCCGCTCGAGACGCTCCACTTCGGCCTCCGCCAGCCGCCCCGGGGAACGCGCGAAGTGGCGGCGGCGGCGATCGACGTGACGCTCGATGCCGTGCTGGTGCTCGGGCTGGCGTTCGACCGCAACGGCTACCGGCTCGGCCACGGCAGCGGCTACTTCGACCGTTTCCTCGCCGGGCGCCCCTTTCCGGCGATCGGTCTCGCCTACGCGGTCCAACTCTTTCCGCGCCTCCCCCACGAGCCGCACGACGTTCCGATGCGGGTGGTGGTGAGCGAAGCGGAGATCTGCCGGCCCGCCCACACCGCGCCGGCCTGAGCCGGCGGTGATCCACCTCAGGGATGGGCGTGCGGCGCCGGCGGCGCGGCGGACGCCGGTTCGGCATGCGCCGCGTGCCCTTCGGCGAGCGCCGCGAGCGCTTCGACGTAGTGCGTCAACGCGACGTAGGTCGCCACGAAGTGCCGGCCGGCGGCTACGTTGTGACCGGCGTGCGCCTGCGCGGCGCGCGCCGCGGCGAAGCGCTCGCGCACCCCGGCCGCGACCGCCGTGCTGAGCTCCTCGACCAGAGCGTCGGCGTTGCCCGAGGCGAGCGCGGCGTCGGCCGCCCGGATCGCGGGGGCGATCGGCGCACCAGCGGGCTGCAGCCCGGTGTAGGGGAAGCCCTCTCCTTCGCGGTGCAGGCGCACCAAGGTCTCGAAGAAGTACTCGTCAGCCAGCTCGCGCGCCGCCGGACTCGCGACCCGCACGGCGAGCGCGCGTTCGAACGCCGAGCGGATCGCCGCTTCGTGGTCCGGCTGCACCCAGGGCAGCACCGGGGTCACGTCGCCCGCGGCGAGCGCGGCGCGCGCCGCGGCGACCACCGGCCCGTCGAGGGTGTCGCAGTGCGCGCCCGCCGCCGCGGGCAGCGCGAGGGCCGCCAACCCGGCCAGGAGGATCGTTGCCCTCCACGTCGTCCGTACACTCGTCGTTCGCATCATGGTCTCCGTACCTGCCTGCTTGGCGCGCTCAGCTCCGCACCGTGGCGGTGAGCTCGAGGGCGCGCGGGAAGAGCACGTTGTTCTCGAGGTGGATGTGCTCGTGGAGCTCGTGCTCGAGCTCGGCGAGCCCGTGGTAGAGGCCGCGGAAGGTGTTGCAGGCCCACTCCGGGGGGGCGAAGTCGCCCGAGAGGGCCCGCAGCTCGCGCAGCATCTCACCAGCCGCGGCGTGCTCGTCCTCGCGTGCCGCGACCAGCCGGGCGAGATCCTCGGCGGGCGGCGACTCGCCGCGCTCGGCGGCGCGCTCGAGGCGCTCGATCGCCGGGAAGACCAGCGCCTCCTCCTCCCGCAGGTGGGCGTCGAGCTCCGCCGCCAGGGCGCGCACGGTCGCGGCGAGCGGCGGCAGGACCTCCGGCATCTCGGCGCCGTGGACCGTCTCGACCCGATCGGCCATCTTGACGAGGCGCGGCAACTCGCCGCGCAGCGCCACGTGGTAGCGCCCGACGATCAGCTTGCCGAGGTCGGCGAGCGAGTCGGGCAGCGCGCCGAGCCAGGCGGTCGACCCGTCGGCCTCGCCCAGCGACCGCTCGAGCTCCACCACCAGCCCGGCGGCGTCCAGGCCGGCGCGCTCGGCCGCCTCGGCGACGGTTCGCTTGCCGCCGCAGCAGAAGTCGATCCGGTGGCGCTGGAAGACGCGAATGGTCGCCGGCCGCTCGCGCGCCAGGTCGGCGACGCGGGCCGAGGCGAGGTCGGCTGGAGGCTCGGTCGGCGGTGCGGTGGCGTGGATTCGGGGGTTCATGGCGAAGATCTCCAGTCGTTGTAGGCCCGCGCGCTGGCGCGGGGTCGCGCGAGCGCTCTAGCCGGGGAAGACGCCACCGGCGAGGGCGCGCAGCCCGACGCCGCGCCGCTCGGCCCAGGTGGCGCCCTGCGCCGCGAGTTGGCTGGCGCTGAGGACCTGCGTCGCGAGCGGGAAGAGCACCTGCTCCTCGTGGTCGAAGTGGTCGTGCACGGTCTGGGCGAGCCGCAGCACGGTGCGCTGTGGATCGCTCCGGCCCGGCGCCGAGCTCCGCAGTTCGCCCAGCAGCCGCTCGATCTCCTCGTGCTCGGCGCGCATCACTTCGATCGGCCCCGGGGGCATGCGACCGCTCGCCGCCAAGGGCTCGAACAACATCTCGTCCTCGAGATGAGCGTGACTCTCGATCGCCTCGGCGAGAGCGAGGCTCGCCGCGGCGAGCTCGCCCCCGGTGAGGCCGGGCGCCGCGCGGCGCAGGGACTCGACCCCGTGGCGCAAGGGACCGTGCTCGCCGAGCAGCAGCGCGAGGAGGCTCATCGCGCCCCTCCGGCGGCGCTCACTCGGCGGACGGCGGCAAGGAGGGAGCCGGGCGAGTGGGGCGGCGGAAGCGCGCAGGGGTCGGGCGTCATGTCGGAGACCCTAGCCGCTACGCCGGCGCGCCGTCATGACCGCGGTCATACGGCCCGCCGGAGGGCTCCTGGCTCGTGCGCCGGGCCGCTCAGGGGTTGGCGTCGAGGGCGGCGAGCATCTCGGCGAGCGAGCCCAGCTTGACGCGCGGCCGTCCCGCCGCTTTGCCGCGCTCGACCTCCAGCCGGTCGAGCCGCTTCCAGCCGGCGAAGTCGACCACCCGCACCCCGCGCTCGGCGAGGCGGCGGTCGATCGCGGCGGGGGCCGGCTCGGGGGCGGGCGCCGTCGCCGGCAGATCGGCCACCATCGCCGCGGCGGTCTCGGCGCCGTCCGGCTTGTTGCTGCCGATGAGGCCGGTCGGCCCCCGCTTCACCCAGCCCGCGACGTAGAGCCCGGGGAGCGTGGCTCCCGAGGCATCGCGGACGCGACCCGCGGCGTTGGGCACGATCCCGGCCCGTTCGTCGAAGGGCACTTCGGGCAGCGGGAGCGAGCGGTAGCCGACCGCGCGCACCACCAGGCCGACCGGGAGGGTCGATCGCTGGCCGGTTCCCTCGGCGGTGAGGCCGCCGCGCCCGGGCACCAGGCGGGTGCGCTCGATCTCGAGCCCGCTCACCCGGCCGGCCTCGCCCACCAGCTCCACCGGCGAGGCGAAGAAGCGCAGGTGGATGCGGCGCGGGGCGCCGGTCGCGCCGCGCTCGGCCAGGGCGTGCAGGATCTCGAGGTTCTTCTGCGCCTGCGGGTCGCCGGCGAGCTCCTCGGCGCTCCCGGGATCGAGCTCGAGGTCCCGGCGGTCCACCAGCAGATCGACTCCGGCGAGCTCGCTCATCTCCTTGAGCTCGGCGGGCGAGCACTTGGCCTGCACCGGGCCGCGCCGCGCCAGGACGTGGACGTCGCTGACCGTCGAGGCGCGCAGCACCGCCAGGGCGTCGTCCGAGATGTCGGTGGTCGCCAGCTCGGCGGGATCGCGCGCCAGGATGCGCGCCACGTCGACCGCCACGTTGCCGATGCCGACCACCGCGGCCGCCTTGACGCCGAGGTCGACCGGAAGATCGAGGAAGTCGGGGTGCCGGCTGTACCAGGCGACGAACGCGGTCGAGGAGAGGCTGTTGGCGAGATCCTCGCCCGCGACGCCGAGGCGGCGGTCGCTCTGCCCGCCGACCGAGAAGACCGTCTGGTCGTAGCAGCGCCGCAGGTCCTCGAGCCGCACGTCCCGCCCGAACTCCACGTTGCCGAGATAGCGCACCCGCGGGTCCCGTCCGGTGCGCTCGAAGACCCGCACCACCTCCTTGATCTTCGGGTGGTCGGGCGCGACGCCGTAGCGCACCAGCCCGTAGGGGGTGGGCAGCCGATCGACGAGGTCGATGGAAACCGTGAGGTCCTGGCGAGCCAAGAGCGCCGCGGCGGTGTAGAAACCGGAGGGGCCCGCCCCCACGATGGCCACCCGCAGCGGTCGCTCGGGAGTTCCGAGAGCGGCGCACATGTCCCGGACGATAGCGCGGCGCGAAGCGCGCCGGCCCCACCTCGCGAGGTGGTCGGGCGGGCTCAGGAGGGTCGCGGCGTCGCCGGACTGGCGGAGCCGGTGCGGCGCGACGGCGCGATCCGTCGCCGCAGCGCGTCGCCCGCCACGAGCAGGATCCCCCCGAGGCTCGCCGCCGCGCCGAGCGCGAAGCCGCGCGGCAGGTAGCGCAGCTCGAGTTGCCCGGCGCCGGCCTCCAGGCGCACGCCGAGCAGGCCCTCGTCCGCCACCTCGACGGGAACCGGCCGTCCGTCGAGGCGCGCCCGCCAGCCGGCGTCCCAGGTCTCCGCGATCACCAGCCGTCCGGGCCGCTCATTCCTCCACCCGATCCGCCAGGAACCGGGACGGCGCAGCTCGGCGCGGGGCGCCGGAGCGGACGGATCCTGCCAGCGCACCAGGGGCCAGGCCGTCGGCCGCTCGTAGAGCGTGGCCTCGGGAGCGTCGAGCGCGAGCCGCCAGCTCGCGTCGGGCGGCGCTTGGCCGGGGGCGGCGAGCACCCAACGGACCGCGAGACGATCGAGCCAGGGAGAGTCCCAGCGCCGGATCGGCGAGAAGAAGAGCGTCGACTCGCCGGTGAGCTCGCGGGCGAGGCGCTGGTGGCCGGCGAGCCCCAGGGCGTCCTCGCCGCGCACATCGTCCAGGCCGTAGAGCGTCGCCGCGTTCGGCCGCAGGGCATGCCCGAGCGCGGCGACCCGACCCTCTTGACGCGACAGGAAGTCGATCGCCGGGCCGCGTGGGTAGAAGCGCCGCATCTCGAGGCTGGGAACGCTGACCGCATGGGCGAGGAGGAGGTCGCAGGCTAGGAGCAGCGGTATCGCCGGCCAACTGCGCGGACGGATCGCGACCAGGCCGAGCAGCGCGAGCCCCGCGACTCCGATCGCCGTGCCGGCGAGCTCGCGCGCGACCAGGCCGCGCTCCGCCCAGGCGCCGGCGAAGCGCCACCAGGCGAATCCCAGGAGCGCGAGGTAGATTGCGCCGCCGACGATCAGCCCACGCCGCCGGCCCGCGAGGAGCTCGGCGAAACCGGCGGCGGCGAGCAGCGCCAGCCCGAGCGCGGCCCCGGCGAGGAAGTAGTGGAAGAGCACCTTGTTCAACAGCGGGACCGCGCCCAGCAGCGGCTGAACCCCGGGCCAGGGATAGGCGGCGAGCCAGGAGAAGAGGGTGAGCGCCGCGACGCCCCGCCACCGCCTCTCCCGGCGGGCGAGCGCGCCGCCGGCGATGGCGAGCGGCAGGGCGAGCGCGCCCGCGTAGATCGCCGACGCCTCGTAGTTGAAGGGTCCCCACCAGGTCGCGCGAGCGGGGTGGCCGAACGGCTCGGGGAGCAGCAGTCGCGACTGGAGATCGAGCAGGGACGCGAGAGGGAGCGCTCCCGTGGGCCCCGACTCGGACCACTTGTGGCTGCTCGCGAGGTCGAGGAGAAAGGGCAGCAGCGCCGCGGCAGCCACCAGCCCAGCGACCCCCCAGCCGGCGGCGAGCTGTCCCCAGGTGCGCCACGGCGCGCCGCGGCCCAGCAGGTAGACCCCCCCGATCACCGCCGTGCAGGCCACGGTCTCCGGATGGCCGGCGAGCAGCTGCGCGCCGGCGAGCCCGGCGAGCAGGCTCCATCCGGAGCGTCCGCTCGCCAGCCGCTCCACGGCGAGCAGCACCCAGGGCACCAGCGCCAGGGCGTTGGCGATCGGGAAGAGGAGGAAGGCCGTGAGCATGCCACCGAGTGGGAACGCGAGGGCGGCGACGGCCCCGGCGCGCGCCTCGAGCCCGAGCTCGCGCGCCAGGAGATAGCAGCCCAAGCCGGCGAGCACCAGGCGGGCCCAGGGGAGCAGCACGAAGCCGATCTGGAGCGGCAGGAGATCGAACAGCAGGTGGAGGGGGAAGAGCGGCGCGGCCTGCCCGTTGCTCCAGAAGGGTCCGCCGGCCAGTTGGTGCGGATTCCAGAAGGGCCATCGTCCGGCGCGCCACTCGGCGCGCGCCCACACCAACCAGGGCTCGACGAAGAAGGTCACGTCGCGCAGGTGCGCGTGCGTCGCCGGGGGCGCGCCCGCCACCTGCCACGGCGGCACGGCGACGAGGCTCCCGGTCGGGCTCGGAATGCCGTCCGGCAGACGGAGCGAACCGCCGAGCAGAGCGGCGGCGGCGAGGCCCACCACGAGCCAGATCGCGACCAGGTCGCGGCGTCGCCGCAGCGCGAGCGCCCCAGCGACGAGGAGGGCGGAGATCCCGAGGAGGGCCGGGTTCATCGACCTCGGGCCGGATCGGGGAAGGGAGCGCGCCGCGCGCAGCGCGACCAGCCCGGGGTCTCCCGACACCGGCCTCCGGCTTCTCGGCGCGCTGGGCGAGCGGTCACCTCGGCTGGGGACTCTATCGCCGTGCCGATGCCGCGCGGTCGATGCCCGCGAGCCGCCCGATCGTCCAGCCCCCTCTCATCGCGCGGCCTCCGCGGCGGCCGCCGCCTCGCGCCGGCGGGCACGCACGAGCGAGGCGGCGATGGCGACCGCGAGGATCGTCGCCACCACGCCGAGCGAGACCGCCGACGGGATCTTGTAGACGTCGACCAGCGCCATCTTCGCGCCGACGAAGACCAGGATGGCGGCGAGGCCGAGCTTCAGGTACTCGAACCTGTTCATCACCCCGGCGAGCAGGAAGTAGAGCGAGCGCAGTCCCAGGATCGCGAAGACGTTCGAGGTGTAGACGATGAAGGGGTCGGTGGTGACCGCGAAGATCGCGGGAATCGAGTCGACCGCGAAGATCAGGTCGGTGGTCTCGACCAGCGCCAGCACCAGGAAGAGCGGCGTCGCGGCGAGGGCGCCGTTCTGCCGAACGAAGAACTTCGGGCCGTGGTAGCGGTCGGTGACCGGCATCAGGCGGCGCACCAGGCGGACCACCGGGTTCTTCTCCGGCTCGAGCCCCTTGTCCGGGGTGAAGACCATCTTGATCCCGGTGAGGATCAGGAAGGCGCCGAAGACGTAGA
>CAYZWR010000036.1:6911-27896 GCA_964481735.1 uncultured Thermoanaerobaculia bacterium | reverse complement strand
ATGAAGACATCGCTCCCGCTCCTCCCGAGGCTCGGCCGAGCCTCTCTCCGTGCGCTTCCGACCTCGCTCACCACGCCGCCGGCCGCGAAGTCGTGCAAGCTCCGCCAGGCGCGGAGCTTAGTCCGGCGACATCGGCCGCGGAACGGCGCCGCCGACCCGCCCCAGCCAACGCGGAACCCTCGCCGCGTAGCGTTGCCAGCGCTCGCCGTGGGTGCGCTCGAGCCAGGGCTCCTCGCCCAGCACGACGCGCAGGTGGAAGGCGACCGCGACTCCCGCCGCGTAGATCGCGAGCCCGCGCGAAGCGAAGGTCACCGCCCAGCCGAGCAGGAGGACCAGCACCGAGAGGTACATCGGATTGCGGCTCCAGCGATAGAGCCCGCGGACCACGAGCTCGCGGGGCGGTGCCCACGGGGCGAGCGAGCCGCGGCCCAGGACGTGGAAGTCGCGCACGCACCAGAGCAGGCCGGCGATCCCCAAGGCGAGGAGCGGGAATCCGAGCGGCCGCGGGTCGCGGAAACCCTTCGTCGCCGCGAGCCAGGCCGCGGGCACCCCGAAGGCGACGACGCCGGGCAGCGCGAGAAAGGCGACCAGCGAGCGCGCGAACGAGCGCGACTTCGGAGGGTTCATGTGGAGATCCTATGCGGGGGACAGGCACGTCCCACGTCCCTCGTCGTCCCGACCAGAGCGAGGGACCTCGATGTTCCAAGATCCAGATCCCTCGCTACGCTCGGGATGACAAAGGCGTGCCTGTCCCCATTTTCTCCACGGGACCTGGGTTAGCATTCTCGTGGCGCGCGGCGCCGGAACTCCGACTCCATGTCCAACTCGGCTCGAGAGATCATCGATCGACACCTGAGACCCCACCTCGAGGCGGGGGTCGATCCGAGCCGTTTCGGCCCCGAGGCGAGCCTGCGCGAGGATCTCGGCCTCTCCTCGCTCGACGCGGTCAGCCTGCTGATGAGCCTCGAGGAGGAGCTCGACGTCGAGATCTCCGATCCGGAGGTCGCGGACCTGAAGGTCCTCGGCGACCTGGTCGGCCTGCTCGAGAAGAAGCTCGCCGGGCGCGGCGTCGCTTGATCTCCCGTACCGCCGTCCCGAGAGAAAGCCAGGTCCCGTGCACCGAGCCGTGATCACCGGCGCCGGGATCGTCTCGAGCCTGGGCAACTCTCTCTCCGAAGTGGCGGCGGTCCTGGCTGCCGGCGAGCCCCGCATCGAAGCGGTCCGCGAGTGGGCGGAGCTCGGTCTGCGCTGCCAGGTGGCCGGCGTCGTCCACGGCGTGGACGAGCTCACCGAGAGCGCCGGCATCGGGACGCGCGACCTGCCGGCGATGTCGCGCGCGGCGCTCTATTGCACGCTGGCCGCGGGCCAGGCGATCGCCGACGCCGGGCTCTCGGGCAGCGAGCTCGCCTCCGCCCGGACCGGCTGCATCGTGGGCACCGGCATCGGCAGCACGACCGCCGTCTACCGCGGTGGCGTCGAGGTCCACGCCGGGCGGGCGCGGCGGGTCGACCCCTACTCGGTGATCAAGTCGATGTCGAGCTCCGCGGCGGCGGCGATCGTTCATCGCTTCCGCATCGGCGGCCGCAGCTACTCGCTGGCCTCGGCCTGCGCCACGTCGGCGCACGCCATCGGCCACGCCGCCGAGCTGGTGCGCGCCGGCCTGCTGGACGTCGTCGTGGCCGGCGGTGGCGAAGAGATCGACGAGCTGGTGGCGGCCGCCTTCGCGGCGCTGCGCACGGCGCTCTCCACGCGCTTCAACGACCGGCCGGCGCTCGCTTCGCGACCGTTCGCCGCCGACCGCGACGGCCTGGTGCCGGCGAGCGGCGCGGGGGTCGTCGTGGTGGAGAGCCTGGAGCGGGCGCGGGCCCGCGGCGCGCGGGTGCGCGCGGAGATCGCCGGGTTCGGGGCGAACTCGGAGGGTTTCGATCTCGTGCTGCCCGAGCCCTCGGGGGTGCGGGCCGCCGAGTGCATGGCCCTGGCGCTGGCGGACGCGGGCGCCGACCCGGGTGACGTCGACTACGTCAACGCGCATGCCACCGGCACCCTGGCCGGCGATCTCGCCGAGGCCGCGGCGCTGCGGCGGGTCTTCGGGACGGAGCTGCCGCCGATCTCGTCGACCAAGTCCCTCGGCGGACATGCGCTCGGCGCGGCCGGCGCCCAGGAAGCGATCCACTGCCTGCTCATGCTGGAGCAGGGCTTCCTCGCCCCGTCGGCCAACAGCGAGCCGCGCGATCCGTTGCTCGCCGACCTGCCGGTGGTCACCGCGACGCGACCGGAGCGCCTCGGACTGGTGCTCTCGAACAGCTTCGGCTTCGGCGGAACCCACGCCGTGCTCGCGCTGCGCCGGGCCGACTGACTCGCGCCGCCGACGATGCCACCGCGGTCTGCGCCCGACCCCACGGCCCGTCGCCTGCTCTCCCGTCTCCGGCGCCACGCGCCCGGGCTGGCGGTCGCCGGCGTCGCCGTGTTGGCCGCGGCCCTCGCTCAGCTCGCGCTCACCTGGCTGGTCAAGCTCTGGTCGGACACCCTGCTCGCCGGGGCCGATGCGGCGGCGCTCCGGCGCCTGCTCATCCTCGCGTTGGGCACCACGGCGCTGCTCCTGGTGGCGGTCTTCCTGGGGCGCTACCTGCTGGCGCGCTTCGAGCGGCGGTTGGTCCAGGAGCTGCGCGACGAGGCCGCGGCGGCGCTGCTCGCGGCCGAGGTCGGCACCGTCGAGGCGAGCGGCGCCGGAGAGTGGCTGTCGCGGCTGTTCAACGATCCGGGCGCGCTCTCCGGCTTCGTCGAGGATCTGCTGCGCCGGCTGCTGGGCGGCATGGTGGTGACGGCCGGCGCGCTCACCATGATGATCGTGATCGACGCGCGGCTGACCCTGGCGGTGGGCGTCGCGGTGCCGCTCGCCGCCGCGCTGTTCACGCTGCTCGGCCGCAGGATCCGCCGTTGGTCCCGCCTGGCTCAGGAGCAGCTCGGCGAGGCCACCGCGATCGCCGGCGAGCAGCTGCAGGGCCTGCCGACGATCAAGGCCTATCAGACCGAGGCCGAGGAGGCCGAACGGTTCCGCCAGGCCGGCGCGCAGCAGGTCGCCCGCGCACTCGCCGCCGAGTGGTGGTCGACCGCGCTGGTCACCGCGGTCTGGCTGGCCACGTCGCTCGGGCTGCTGGCGGCGATCTGGTACGGCAGCCGCCAGGTGATCGCCGGAACCCGCTCCCCCGGCGACCTGCTGGTGTTCGCGCTGTACGCGGCCCAGGCCATCGAGCCGCTGCGCCGGCTCTCCGACGTGCAGGGCCGCTGGCAGCGGACGCTGGCGGCGGCCGCCCGGATCTTCGCGGTGATCGATCTGCCGGCCGAGCGAGGGCGGGCGGGCCGGCGGGCGCTCCCCAGGTCGGGTCCGCAGGCGCTGGAGGTGGACTCGGTGAGCTTCGCCTACCGTTCCTCCGAGCCCGTCCTCCAGAACCTCTCCTTCGCGCTCGCCGCGGGGGAGGCCGCGGCGGTGGTGGCGGCGAGCGGCGGCGGCAAATCGACGCTGGCGAAGCTCCTGGTCGGCTTCCTCTCCCCCCAGGCCGGAAGTCTGCGCTGGGCGGGGATCGATCTGCGCGAGCTCGCGCTCGAGTCGGCGCGGCGCAGCATCGTCGTGGCCTTCCAGGAACCGTTCCTCTTCCGCGGCACGCTGGCGGAGAATCTCCGCTACGGCGCCGGCACGGTGAGCGAGGCCCGTCTGCGCGAGGTCGCCGAGACGGTCGGGCTCGAGGGCCTGCTGCGCGCCCTGCCGCGCGGGCTGGCGAGCGACCTCGCCGAGGCCGGCCGCTCGCTCTCCGGCGGGGAACGGCAGCGCATCGCGCTCGGCCGCGCGCTGCTGCGGGACCCCGACCTGCTGGTGCTCGACGAAGCGACCAGCGCCATCGACAGCGAGACCGAAGAGGCGATCTTCGACCGGCTTGCGCCCTGGCTCGCCGGCCGCTCGGTGCTGGTGATGGCGCATCGCTTCTCCACCGTGCGTCGTCTGCCGCGCGCCGTCGTGCTCGAGCGCGGACGAAGCGTGGGCGACGGCGCTCCGCTCGCGCTGCTCGAGAGCTGTCCACCCTTCCGCCAGCTCTTCGCCGCCCAGGTCGAGGGCGCCTCGGCGCCGTCTTGACAGGGTCCGGGC
Organism: uncultured Thermoanaerobaculia bacterium; assembly: GCA_964481735.1. Taxonomy (GTDB): domain Bacteria; phylum Acidobacteriota; class Thermoanaerobaculia; order Multivoradales; family JAGPDF01; genus JAGPDF01. The sequence continues at coordinate 23,755 of CAYZWR010000036.1, read as the reverse complement.
CGCCCCCTACGCTGAGGAGAGCCCACTCCGTGCCGATGCCGCCTCCTGAACGCCCCGCTCCGCTCGACTGCTTCGATCCGGAGCGCGCCGAGTTGCCCGTGCAACGCGTGCCGGTCGCCCTCGTGGTGGACCCGCTGGTCGTGCCGCATGCGCCGGAGCGGATCGCTTCCTACCGCGAGGCGATGCGCGCCGGGGTGCGGTTCCCGCCGATCTCGGTCCTGCCCCTCGGCGGCCGCTTCTTTGTGGCGGACGGCCACAAGCGCTGGAGCGCCTTTCGCGCGCTGGGCGCGGACGAGGTGCTGGTCGAGGTCTGGACGGGGCAGCGCTGGTTGCGCGATCAGCTCCGCCAGGTGATGGGGACGGGGCGGCGCCTCGGCCGGGCCGCCGCGCTGCTCGTCGTGCGGCCGCGCGAGGGCGTCCTGCTCTTGGCCGCCGCTCCCTTGCACTGGTGGCGCGTCGCGCGCTCGCTCGCCGGTCACTTCGCAGCCCCTCGGGCCTTCGCCCGCCGGCGCAGAGCGGCGCCTCGGGTGGGGGGCCCCGATCCGGCCTGATCGGCGCCGGCGGGATCCCACGCGGACCATGCGCTTCGTCCTGATCGACGAGATCCTGGAGCTCGAGCCAGGTCGCCGGGCGGTGGCGCGCAAGGTCTTCCCGCCCGACGACGACTATCTCGCCGACCACTTCCCGGGCTTCCCGGTCGTTCCGGGCGTGCTGCTGACCGAGGCGATGGGTCAGACCGGCGGCTGGCTGATCCTCCACCAGCTCGAGTTCTCGCGCCTGGTCCTGCTGGTCATGGTGCACCAGGCGAAGTTCCGGCAGCTCGTGCTGCCCGGTCAGGAGGTCCGGCTCGAGGCCGAGCTGGAGTCGGCCGGACCGAGCGACTTCGTCGCGCGCGGACAGGCCCGGGTCGGAAGTCGCAGGGTCGCCGAAGCACGGCTCCACTACCGTGCCTTCCCGCTGCCGCGCGCGCCCGAGGTCGCCGATCGCCTGCAGGCCTGGGCGCGCTCGACCTGGGCGCAGTTGCGTCCCGAGCGGCCATGAGCGATCGGGCGGGGAGCCCGCCGCCACGCCGGCGCGCCAGCCTCACGGTCGCCCTGATCACCCGCGACGAGGAGCGCAACCTGCCGCGCTGTCTCGCGTCGATCCGCGATCTCGCCGATCAGGTGGTCGTGGTCGACTCCGGTTCGACCGATCGCACCGTCGAGATCGCCCGCGCCGCCGGCGCCGAGGTGTCGGTGCACGACTTCCCGGGTTACGTCGCGCAGAGCCAGCGCGCGCTCGAACAGGCGCGGTGCGACTGGATCCTCGCGCTCGACGCCGACGAATGGGTCTCGCCCGAGCTGCGGAGCGCGCTCGCGGCCGTGCTCGAGAACGCTCCTCAGGAACGGTGCGGTTGGCGGGTCGAGCGGCGGGCCTTCGTCCTCGGCGCCTGGATCCGCCACGGCGGGTGGTCCGAGTGGAAGCTCCGCCTGGTTCGCCGCGGTCGCGGGCGCTGGGCCGGCGCCGAGCCGCACCCCCACCTGGCCTGCGACGGCGAGGTCGGGCGGCTGCGCGGACCGCTCTGCCACGTTCCCTACACCGACTTAGGCCACCAAGTCGCCAAGCTGGCCCGCTACGCCGCGATCGCCGCGCGGAGCGACGCCGCCGCCGGCCGACGACCCTCGCTCCTCGGTCTGCTCTGCGAGCCGCCGCTCGTCTTCGCGCAGCGGCTCCTCCTGCAGTCGGGCTGGCGGGACGGGGTGCGTGGCGTCGCGCTGGCGGGGTTGGCGGCCTTCTATTTCTTCCTGCGCCACGCGCGGCGCTGGGAGACGGTCTGGAGGGCGCCCGAGCCGGGCGCCGAGGACGCGCCCGGCTCCTGAGTCGAGCGCCGCGCGGCCGCGACCGGGTCTCAGCTCCCCGGCGCCGGTGGAGCGCGATGGGTGGCGAGCATGCGCTCGAGGCGCTCGACATAGCGCTCGGCGCAGCGACCCTCGGCCACGGCGGCTGCGGCGCGTTCGCCCAGGCGACGGCGCGCCAGCGGATCGGCCAGCAGGGCAGCGAGCGCGGGAGCGAGATCGTCGGCGTGCTCGAGGGTGTGGACCGCGGCGTGCGCGCGCAGGTGAGCGATCAGGTCGGCGCAGTGCTCCACGTGAGGTCCCACGACCAGAGCGCGCCCGGCGCGCGCCGCCTCGAGGGGGTTGTGGCCCCCGTGCGCGACCAGCGTTCCTCCCAGCACGACCACGTCGGCCGACGCGAGCGCAGCCGGCAGCCAGCCCAGGCGATCGACCACGACGACGCGCGGCGCCGCGCCGCCAGCCGCCTGGGCGCGCTCGGCCGCGGCGAGCGTCAGCGCCGGGAGGCCGCGACGGCGCGCCATGCGGACCAGGGCGCGGGCGCGCCGGGGGTGGCGCGGAGCGAGCACGAGCTGCGGCTCACCCAACTCGCCGGGCAGGCGGGCGAGCGCGGCGAGCAGCCGACGCTCCTCGCCGCGGTGAGTGCTGGCGGCGACGATCCGCTGGCGGCCGTTCGCCGCGAGCAGGGCGCCCGTCGCCGGCGCGGGAACGGCGTCGAACTTCAGATTGCCCGCGACCTCCACCCGCTCGGCCGGCGCTCCGATCGCCGCGAATCGCGTCCGCTCGCTCGGGCTCTGCACGCCCAGCCAGCGGGGAGCCGCGAGCACGCTGCGGAAGAAGCCGGGGAGCCTCCGGTAGCGTCGGACGTCGCGCGGGTAGACCCGCGCGCTGGCGAGCGCGAGCGGGATCCCGAGCTCGCGGCTGGTGAGGAAGAGCCGGGGCCAGATCTCGGTCTCGATCACCACCACGAGATCCGGGGCGAGCGCCCGCAGCCAGCGGCGGACGGCGCGCCTCCGATCCCAAGGGAGAGGAACGACGGCGACGATCGTCGGATCCGCCGCGGCGAGACGTTCGCCGGCCGCGAGCCCGTCGCGCGAGCCGGCGGTGAGCAGGATGCGATCCTCGGGATGGCGTTCCCTCCAGGCGCGCAGCAGCGCGCCGGCGGCGGCCATCTCCCCCACCGACACGGCGTGCATCACCACGAGGCGCCGGCCGCGCGCGGCGAGCCGGGGCGGTCGGCCGAGCCGGCCCGCGAGGCGGGCGAGAGTGGATCTGCCGAGGACGATCGCCGCGAGCTCGACCGGCACGAGGGCCAGCCAGACCGCGAGAGCCACGAACGAGTCGTAGAGGGGGAGCACGACGTGCTGGAATATACTGGCCTCGTTCCGGCAGTGGGCGCGGTGGCTGGCGTGAAGAGGCCGCCAGCGGCGGTGCCGGGACCCGTTTCGAGACCCGTGTCAGAGCCGTTGCCAAGTGATCCCGAACGCAGGCGAGTCCTGGTCACCGGTCTCGGCCTGCTGACCCCCCTGGGCTGCAGCAGCGCCGAGCTCTCCGCTCGTCTGGCGCGCGGCGAGATCGCGGCGAGCCGCCCCGTCGCGGGAACCGATGCCCTGCGCACAGCGGCAATCGACGGCTTCGAGGCGCGCCCCTACTTCCGGCAGCCCAAGGCGATCAAACTCACCGACCGCAAGACCCAGCTGGCGGTGGCTGCCGCCGCGCGCGCGGTGGCGGACGCCGGTCTGGAGGCGACGCGCGAGCGCGACGAGTGGGCGGTGCTCCTGGGCTGCAGCGCCTCGGCGCTGCAGGTCGAAGAGCTTGCCCGCGCGCTCGGGCCGTCGAACCCGGAACGGGCCGTCGAGGACCTGCGGTTCTTCGCGGAGCGGGTGTTGGGCGCGCTCAATCCCCTCTGGTTGCTGATCAACCTGCCGAACATGGTGGGTGCGCACGTCGGCATCCAGCTCGCGTCGAGCGGTCCCAATCACACCCTGACCGGCGACTGGATCGCCGGCACGCAGGCCCTCGGTGAGGCCTACCTGACGATCGCCGCCGGGGAGCGCGACCTGGTGCTCGCGGGCGCCGCGGATTCGCCGTTCGATCCCTTCGATCTCGGCTGCCTGGCGAGCGATGCTCGGCTCCGTGGGGGGCCCGCGCTGCTGGTCGCCGAGGGCGCGGCGGTCTGGGTGCTCGAGGAGCGGGAACATGCGCGGCGCCGTGGGGCACGCGAGCTGGGCGAGGTGTGCGGCTACGCCTCGGGCGCGGCGGTCGACGACGACGTCGCCGGCGCCATCCGGCGGGTGGCCGACCGTGCGCTCGCCGACGCGCGCTGGACGACCGCCGAGCTCGCCGCCGTCGTGCCGGCCGGAGCTCCGGGGCATCCCTGGGCGGGCCCGGAGAGCGCCGCGCTCGACGAGCTGTTTCGCCAGGGCGCTCCGGCAAGCCCGCCGCGCCGGCTCGAGCCCAAGGCTCAGGTCGGGCACGCGCTCGCCGCCTCCGGAGCCGTGGACGGGGCGCTGCTCCTGGCCGAGCTGGCGGCCCGACCGTCGACCCCTCGTCCCGCCCGTGGGCTCGCGCTCGCGGTGGGAACCCTCGGCCAGTCCGCGGCCCTCGCGCTGGCGGGACCCGCAGCATGTTGACGCCGGAGGAACGATGAGACCGAGCCGCGAGGAGCTGCGCCGCCGCATCGTGGAGCTGGTCGCCGGCGCGCTCGACCGCGACGCCGCCGAGATCTCGTCGAGCCAATCGCTGATCGACGACCTCGGCGCCGAGTCGATCGACTTCCTCGATCTGCAATTCCGCATCGAGAGCGAGTTCGGTTTGAAGCTCGGCGAGGACGAGCTCTGGCGAGGCAGCTTCGACGCCGCGGATCGGCGCTGGGTCGAAGGCGGGCGCCTGACCCCCGACGCCCTCGACCTGGTCCGGCGCCGGCAGCCCGACTATCCCTGGGAACGCTTCGAGCACGGGGTGCGGGTCGCCGATCTGCCGCGCCTGATCACCGTCGAGACCATCCTCGACCACCTCGAGCGCCGCCTGGCCGCCGACAACGGGGGCGCTCCGGCGTGAACGGCCGCCGCCGGGTCGTGGTGACCGGGCTGGGCGTCGTGTCGCCGCTGGGTCACCGGCCCGAAGAGCTCTGGCGCGCCCTCGCCGCGGGCCGGTCGGCAGTCGGCACGATCCGCCGCTTCGACGCTTCCGGTTACCCGACGCGCATCGCCGCCGAGTGTCGCGAGCCCGAGCGGCCGGCGGAGATCGCCGCCGAGCTCTGGCGGGACGCGAGCCGGATCGAGCGCTTCGCGATGGCGGCCGCTTCGGCCGCGGTCGCGGGGGCCGGGCGCGCGCGCGCGGCGGGCGGAGACGGGCGCGCGCGGATCGGTCTGGCGCTGGCGGCAGGGCTGGGGTCCTTCGCCCACCGCGAGGTCTTCGCCCCCTGCGCGGCAGCGCGCGAAGCGGCCGGGTTCGATCCCGAGCGCTTCGCTACCGCCCTCGCGCGCGAGCTCGGGCCCCGCGCCGCGGAGCGGCGAAGTCCGGGAAACCTCGCGGCCCGCCTGGCCCGGGAGCTCGGATGCGCGGGACCGTTGCTCTCGGTCGATACAGCCTGCGCGGCGGGGACCCAGGCGATCGGCGACGCGCTGCGCTGGATTCGCCTCGGACTCGCCGACGCCGCCGTGGCGGTGGCGAGCGACTCGCAGATCGCTCCGCTCGGCCTCGCTTCGTTCTGCCTGCTGCGCGTGCTGTCGACGCGCAACGAGGAGCCGGAGCGCGCCTCGCGGCCCTTCGCGGCCGGTCGCGACGGCTTCGTCATGGGGGAAGGGGCCGCCGCGCTGATGCTCGAAGAGCTGGGCGCCGCCGAGCGACGCGGCGCGACGATCCATGGCGAAGTGATCGGCTTCGGGTCGGCCTGCGATGCCTATCGGGTGACCGACCCCCACCCCGAGGGCCTCGGCGCGGTGCTCGCCATGCGGCGCGCCCTCGCCGACGCCGGCGTCGAGCCGGACGCGCTCGACTACCTGAACGCCCATGGCACCTCGACGCCGGCCAACGATCGGCTCGAGACCTTGGCGATCCACCGGGTGTTCGGCCCGGCCGCGTCGCGCCTGCCGGTGTCGTCGACCAAGTCGATGATCGGACACCTGACCGTCGCCGCCGGTGCCGTCGAGGCGATCGCGACCCTCGGCATGCTCCGTGACCAGTTCCTGCACCCCACGCTGAACCTCGACGAGCACGATCCCGACTGCGACCTCGACTACGTCGCCCAGACCGGTCGACCGGCGCGGGTCGTGCTGGCGATGTCGAACTCCTTCGGGTTCGGCGGTCAGTGCTCCAGCCTCGTGCTGCGGCGCTGGGCCGCTAGCGAGGGCGGGGAGGAGGACGGCGGCCGGCGCGACGGTCGACCTCGTCGGTGATCCGGTCGAGCGCGGCCTGGAGCGCGACGCGATGGAGCTCGACCGTCGCGGGATCGGCGGCCGGTGGGACCCGAATCGGCTCGCCGAACCCCACCCAGGCCCGGGCGAACGGCAGGGGCACGCGGAAGCGGTCCCACGAGGCGAAGACCAGCTCGGGCCGCGCGGCGTAGGCGAGCGGAACGATCGGCGCTCCGGTCAGGCTGGCCAGCGCGATCGCGCCGGCCTTGGCCACTCGCGGCGGCCCCAGTGGGCCGTCCGGGGTCACCGCGAGGCTCACCCCGGCATCGATCAGGCGGGCCGCCTCGCGCAGCCCGGCGGCACCACGGCGCAGACTGCTCCCCACCACGGCGCGCGTCCCGAAGCCGCCGACGCAGCGCGCGATCAGCGCCCCGTCGGCGTGGTCGCTCACCATCACGGCATAGTCCGGGCCGCGGAACTCCCAGGCGGGCCAGAGCATGCGGGCGTGCCAGAAGGCCCCGATGTAGGGTGGCGGTAGGCTCCGCCGGAGCTCCGCTTCCGGCGGACCGACGACGACCCGCCGGCTCGTCCGCCAGATCAGCGCCAGGTAGCCGCGCAGGATCCGGGGCAACAGACGATGGGAGAGCGGTGTCGAGCGGCGGACGGGCGCGGGCGCGAGGGGACCGGGCATGGCAGCTCAGGCGGGCTTTCCGGAGGTGGCTCTAGGGTGAAGGACGTAGTTCGCGCCGGCGGAAACGGTCTGCTGCGGCTCCTGGTCCTGGCACGCGACCTCGTGCTGACGGTGCCCGTCGTCCTCGTTGCCCTGCCGTTGTGGGCCCTGCCCTGGCCGCTCGCCGCACGGCTGGGCCGATTCTACGGACGGGTCGCGGGGGCGGTCTGGCCGGGGGCGCGCCGGGTGGCCATGATCAATCTGCGCCGCGCGCTCGCCCTCGAGCGCGGGGCGGCCCGGCGGCTCACCTTCGAGGTCTTCGCTCACCTGGGCGAGTCGATCGCCGACGGTCTGCAGTGCGCCCGCCGGCGCGGCACTCCTCTCGACCAGAGCTACCGGCTCGACGATCCCGTCCTCGCCGAGCGACTGCTCGCCGATCCTCGTCCCAAGGTCTTCGTTCTCGCGCATCTGGGCAGCTGGGAGTTGGCCGCCGCGGCCCTGGCAAGGGCCTTCGGAGAGCGCGGCGCGGCGATCATACGCCGGGTCGACAACCCCTACCTCGACGCCCTGGTCCGCTGGGTGCGGCTCGAGGCCCCCGGGCAGTGGATCGAGAAGCGCGGTGCGACCGCTGCCGCGCTGTCCCGTCTGCGGGCCGGCGACAGCGTGGCCCTCCTGCTCGACGAGAACGCCGGTCGCCGGGGCGTGTTCGTGGATTTCTTCGGCCGTCCGGCGTCGACGCATCGCAGCGCGGCGCTGCTCGCGCTGCTCGCCGGCGCGCAGCTGGTGACCGGTGCCGTCGTGCGCGACGGGGCGAGCGGCGGGCGCCTCTTCCTGCTCGCGGAGATCGACCCCGGCGCCGATTCCAGCGGGCCGGAGGCGGTGCGCGAGCTGACCCAGCGCCTCACCCTCGTGCTCGAGGCCTGGATCCGGCGCTACCCGGAGCAGTGGCGCTGGATCCACTGGCGCTGGCGCGAGCGGCCGGACGGCACCAGTGAGAGCTACCGCCGGCGCGACCTCCGGCGCGCGTTCGCCAGCCCGGCGCCGGTACGAACCGCAGGCGGCGGCGGCCGAGCGGCCTCGACCGCCACGGCCTCTGCTGTTAGACTGCCCAACAACTCTAAGAGGTGATCTCCCGATGCGAGAGACTGTGAAGTCGTTCCTGGCGGTTGCGGTGATCCTGCTGTGCGCGGCCCAGGCAGGTGCCCAGCCGCAACAGCCCACCGGCATGTTGAGCCCGAGCAACCCGGTGCTGTTCACCAATGACGGTGTGCCCGACGGCAACGGCGATCAACCGGGCCTGATCGAGTACATCCCGGCGACCGGCGGTCCCAGCCTCGTGCAGGTGAACTTCGGCCAGACCGACTGCAACGGCTCCCCCATCCACCGGGCGCTGGCGTATTCGGACGGTGGACCGTTCAATCGCTTCGCCGCAGGTTCGGGGGAAGTGGCGATCGAGGAGTTGGACAGCTCCGACCCGATGCACCCGCGGCCGATCGGCGCCATCTACTCGGAAGGCACGGAGGGAGCGAGCTCGGGCGATGCCGAGATGCTCGACACCGACGGCGACCACCGCTACGAGCGCATGTTGGTCCAGGGCAACAAGGGCGCCGACCCGGTCGCCGCTGAGCTCGATCTGCTCAGCTACGACCCGGATGGCGACGGTCTGCCCGAGCATGTGTCGCTGTTCGATCCGGCGGGCGACCCGGACTTCAACCTCGGGGTCCTGCAGTTCTTCGGTCTCGACTGCGACGGAGGGTCCTACGACCAGGCCTGGGTGCCGGTCGCGCGTGACCTCGACGGGGACCCGGCGATCATCGGGGACCTCGACGGCGACGGAGACGCCGATCCGGAGTTCCTCTGGGGTCCGAAGCTCCAGGTCGGCGCACGCTCGCTGGTCGGGATTCCGACCCTCTCGGGAGCCGGCCTCGTCGCGCTCGCGACGCTGCTGCTGCTCGGCGGGCTCCGCCTGATGCGGCGCCGAGGCGTCGAGGCGGGAGCCTAGGGCCGCGACGGGACGCCACGCGGGCGAGCGGTCGCCGGTGCGCATCCTGATCAGCACCGGCGAGGTCTCGGGAGACGTCGCCGGTGCCCTCGTCGCGGCGGCCATCCGCGGCCGGCTCCCCGAAGCCGAGCTGTTCGGCATCGGCGGCTGGAAGTTGGCCGCCGAGGCCGTGGAGATCCTCCGCGAGACCAACCACCTCGGCTGCGTCGGGTTCACCGAGACCTTCTCGGCCATTCCGGCGCTCGCGCGCGCCTTCCGCGACCTGTCGCGGGAGGTGACGCGCCGCCGCCCGTCGGCGGCGCTGCTGATCGGCAACGACCTGTTCAACTGTCTGCTCGCCCGCTGGCTGAAACGTCGCGGCGTGCGCACCATCGGCTACTTTCCGCCCCAGGTCTGGCTCTGGCGCTCGCTCGCCGGGCCGATCGGCGCCGCCTACGACGCCGTCCTCGCCAGTTTCCCGGAAGAGGACGCGGTCTACCGGTCGCGGGGCGCCCGCGTTCACTTCGTCGGCCACTACCTCTGCGAGCGGCTCTCCTGGGTCGGCGACGAGCGGCGCGCCGCCGCGCGCGAACGGCTCGGTCTCGCGCCGGACGAGCGGATGGTCGCCCTGCTGCCCGGCAGCCGCACGGTCGAGGTGCGCGAGCTGGGGCCGATTCTGATCCATGCGGCGGAGCGTCTCGCCTCGCGCGATTCGGCGCTCCGCTTCGTCCTACCGCTCGCCGAGCCCCGATTCAGCGACGGAATCTCGGCCCTGCTCGCCCGCTCGACCGTCGCCGGGCGCATCGCGGTGGTCGGCGACAGCCATGCCGTGTTGGCCGCGAGCGATGTCGCGCTGATGGCCTCCGGCACCGCGTCGCTCGAGGCGACGCTGCTCGGCGTGCCGATGGTGCTGATCTACCGGCTCTCGAAGGTCACCATGGCCGCCGTCGCGACGATCCGCGCGCTGGGGCTGATCGACGCCGAGGACGTGGGCCTGCCCAACCTCCTGCTCGGCAGCCGCGTGGTGCCCGAGCTCCGCCAGGGCGAGGCGACGGCCGACCGGCTCGCCACCGTCGCCTGGGAGCTGCTGGCCGACCCGGCGCGGCGCGCCGAGATGCGCGCCGCCCTGGCGCGGGTGCGGCCGCTGCTCGCCCGCGAGGGCACGATCGATGCGGTCGCCGACTGTGTCGTCGCGCACGCCCAGGGGCAGCCCTGGCCGGCGGTGAATCCGCCGCCGGCGGTGCCCCCGGCACCTCGCTTCGCCGAGTCCTGGAGTCGATGATGGCAGCCCGCGACTTCCGGCTCGAGGAGCTCGCCGACCGCCTGGGGGGCCGCGTCGAAGGTGACCCGGATCGGCGGATCGCAGGGATCGACTCGCTCGCGCTCGCCGGCCCGCGGGACATCGCGGTCGTGCTGAGCGGGGCCTGGATCGCGGCAGCCCGCGCCTCCGCCGCCGCGGCTTTCGTCGCCACGCCCGGACTCGCGATCGACGCGCGGCCGGTGGTGCGGGTCGACGATGCGCGCGTCGCGATGATCGACCTGCTCGAGCTGTTTCACCCGCGGGACCGCCATGCCCCCGGCGTCGAACCCGGGGCCTGGGTCTCGCCGGAGGCCACGCTGGCGCCGGACGTCTGGATCGCGGCCGGTGCGCGGATCGAAGCCGGGGCTGTCCTGGCTTCCGGCGTCGAGGTCCACGCCCACGCGGTGGTCGGCCGTGACACGTCGGTCGGCGCCGACTCGATCCTCCACCCCCACGTCGTGCTCGGTCCCGGCACGCGACTCGGAGCGCGGGTCGAGATCCACGCCGGCACGGTGATCGGGCGTCCCGGATTCGGTTATCACCGCGACGAGCAGGGTCGCCAGCGCCGCATCCCCCAGATCGGCTGGGTCGAGATCGAGGACGACGTCGAGATCGGCAGCCACTGTGCGATCGACCGCGCGACGTTCGGCGCCACGCTCATCCGGCGGGGCACGAAGATCGACAACCTGGTCCAGGTCGGGCACAACAGCGAAATCGGCGAGGACTGCTGTGTCGTCGCCCAGGTCGGCATCTCGGGTAGCGTCGTCATCGGACCCCGCAGCCTCCTGTCGGGCCAGGTCGGGGTGGCGGATCACGCCGTGCTCGACGCCGACACGCGCGTGGGCGCGCAGTCGGGCGTCGTCGGTCACCTGACCGGCGGCGAGTGGATCGGCTATCCGGCGCTGCCCGCGGCGCAGGCGCGCCGGGTCTACGGTCTGCTCTCGCGCCTGCCCGAGCTGTTCCAGGAACTGCGTCGGCTGCGCAGGGAGTGCGCCGACCTGCGCGCGAGGCTGGACCGGGAGAGGGCCGTAGCCGATTCCCCTGCGGCCGGCCGCGAGAGGTAGGAGGATGCTCCCGCCGCTGACCGTCACCGCCGGCCCGGCGCCGCACCCGCCGCTGCGCATGCGCGACCTGCTCCTCTCCTGGGCGCTGCTCACGACCGTCTGGGTGATCGTGTCGCTCCTCGTCGAGGTGCTCGTCCTGCGCCGGGTTGCGCTCACCGCCGCGCAGCTCTGGACCGCGCTGCTCGTGCCGGCGTGTCAGGCGCTCGCGCTCGAAGCCCTCGCCGCGCCGCTGCGGCTCGGCGCCGCGGTCGCGCGGCTTCGCGCCTCGCTCGGCGCCCCGGCGACGCTCGCGATCTGGCTGCTCTCCGCGGCGGCCGTCGCGGGCGCGACTCTCTGGGGCGAGGGAAAGCGGATCCTCGCCGCGACCGGCGGTGGGCTGCTCCTGCTGGCCGCGGCACTCGTCGTCCTCGCCGTGCGACGGACCGCCGAGCTGCGCGCGGCCAGGGGCTCCGCGCTCCGCTTCGCCGTCGCCCTGGTCGTGGTGGCCGCGAACGTCGCCGAGCCCTGGCTCGATCGGCTACCGGCGCTCGTTGCCCCGCAGGCGCCGCCCGGTGCCCTGCGAGTCCTCTTCGTGCTGCTCCTCGTGGGCTTCCTCTACTCCACCCTCTTTCGCTTCCAGCGCGCGCTCGGCACCTTTCGCGAGACCGCCGCGGACTGGTTGGGAGTCGGCGCGGGCTGCGCTGCGGTCGGGCTGGTCGCGAGCGCGCTGCCGTTCCGCCTGACGGTCGGATCTCCCGGCAGCGAGCCGCTCGCGCCGGCGATCCTGGGGGTCGCCGCCGCTGCTTCCGCTGCGGCGGCGGGTGCCGAGCTCTGGCGGCGCAGGGCCGAAACGTGAGCCCGCTCGAGAGCTTTCTCGCCGGCCGCCGCGTCGTGGTCACCGGGGGCACGCGCGGGCTCGGTGCGGCGATCAGCCGGGCCCTGGCTCGCGCCGGCGCGCAGGTCGATGCCTGGTTCCGCGCCGATCGCGCGAGCGCCGAGGCGCTGACCGCGGAGATCGCGGCCGCCGGCGGCGAGATCTTCCTCCACGAGGGGAACCTGGTCGATCCGGCGGAGGTCCGCCGGGTCTGCGCGGCGATCCTGGCCCGCAACGGGCGAGTGGACGGTCTGGTCCACTGCGCGGCGCTCGGCTCCTTCAAGCCGCTGCTGCAGGTGCGCTCCGCCCAGTGGGATCTCTCGATGGACGTCGGTGCGCGCGCGTTCCTGCTCTGCGTCCAGCAGCTCGTTCCGGCGATGGCCGAAGGCTCCAGCGTCGTCGCGCTGTCGAGCCTCGGCGCGCGGCGGGTGGTGCCCGCCTACGGTGCGCTCGGCATCGCCAAAGCGGCACTCGAGGCGACCGTTCAAGCTCTGGCGGTCGAGCTCGCGCCGCGCGGGATCCGGGTCAACGGCCTCGCCGCGGGTCCGATCGCCGCCACCTCGCTCGAGCTCCATCCGCGCGCGAGCGAGCTGCTCGCGCGTGCCGCCGAGCGCACGCCGATCGGACGTCTCCTGACTCCCGCGGAGGTCGCGGACCTCGCCCTGATGCTGCTGACGCCCTGGGCGCAGGGCCTCTGCGGCCACGTTCTGGTCGCCGACGGCGGCCTCTCCCTGGTGCTGTGACGACGCGAGTCCGAGCCGCTCCGGGGGCCGGCGCGACGGTGGCGATCGCCGCGCTCTCGACGCTCGTCGGCTTGGCGCTTTCGAGCGCGGTGCTGACCACGCCGGTGCAGCTCGACGGGAACCGCCGGGCGGTGATCGCCGTGGTCGTCGCCTGCCAGGCGCTCCTCTGGTGGTGGTTGCGGCGGCGCGCGCACGGAGTCCTGGCGGCGCTCGTCCGGCTGGCGCGAGAGCGGCCGGCACTCGCCCTCTGGAGCGGCGTGGAGCTCGTCGGGCTCGGCCTGCTCTGGTTCGGTTGGACTCCCGGCGGGTCGCGGGCAATGCCGGTCTGGTCGTGGGTGGGGGGCTACTTCTCGGCCCGCGCGGCGCTCACCGCTCTCGGGATCGCCGGACAGGTCGCCGGCCGGAGCGGCGCCGGCTCCGGGAGCTCGCGAACCCGCGCGGTGCGCCTCGTGCTGCTCGGCGCCGCGCTCGCCGCACCGGCCGCGCTCCCGCTCAGTGGGGCACGCCCGACCTGGCTGAACGCCGTTGCGGGCGGCTGGCTGACCCTCGGCGCCCTTGCCGCCGCCGCGCGAGACGGCGCCGCGCGCGACACCTGGCTCGGGCTCGCCGCAGTGCTCGCCAGCCCGGCGCTCGCGCTGGGTGGCAGCGCGCTCCTGGTGGGGGCGCCGACCCTGCCCCTCGCCGCACCGATCGCGCTGACCGCTCTCGCCCCGGCGCTGGGGCTGGCGGGCCTGGCCTGCCCTGCCGTGCTCGGTGCCGGGAGGCTCTCTTCCGAACCGGACTGAGGGCCGCCGCTTGAACTCGACGCGAGCTGCCGTACCCGATCGGGCCCGTCGCCTGCTGCGGGTCCGCGGGTCGTCGATCGGCGACATCGTCCCTACGCCGATGGTGGCGGCCGCGCGGGCGCGCCATCCGGGGGCGGGGCTGTTGCTCGCGGCGATCTGCCTCGCGGTCTGGCTGCCGGGCTTCGCGACGTTGCCGGTGGTCGATCGCGACGAGAGCCGCTTCCTGCTCGCCGCGCGGACGATGGTCGAGACCGGCGACGGGTGGGTGCCACGGCTCGGCGACCGGCCCCGACTCGAGAAGCCACCGCTCGCCACCTGGCTGCAGGCCGCGACGATCGCGTTGGCGACCGGCGGCGACCCGAAGCGCGACGCCCCTTGGATGGGGCGGCTGCCCTCCCTGGTCTGCGCCCTCGCCACGGTTCTGGTGGTCTGGCGCGGCGGCGCCCGGCTGATCGATCCCCGAGCGGCGTGGCTCGCCGCGCTGCTCGTCGGGCTCTCGCCGACGGTCGTCTGGGAGACGCACCAGGCGCGCGCGGATCTGGTGCTGCTGCTGCCCTCGACGATCTGCCTCTTCGCGCTCGGTCAGGTCTGGCGCTCGGCGCGGCGCGGCGGACCGGTACCGGCAGGAGCCGTGGTCCGGTTCTGGGCGGCGCTCCTCGTCGGAGTGCTGGCCAAGGGACCCATCACGCCCTGGATCGCCGCGGCGGCGATCCTGGGGCTCGCCGCCGGCGATCCGCCGGGCCAGCGGACGCGCTGCCTGAGGCGGCTCCGACCGGCGCTCGGGATCGCTGCGCTCGTGGCGGCGATCGGACTGCTCGCCGGGGTCCAGAGTCGCGCGGTGGGTGGTTCCGCGCTGGCGGCCACCGCGTACCGCGAGACGATCGGCCGCGTGCTGGCGGGAGTGGACGGCCACTTCGCACCGCCCGGGCTGCACGCGCTGCTCGCGCCGGCCTTGCTCTGGCCGGGGTCGCTCGGACTGCTGGGAGGGCTCGGCTGGTTCTGGCGCCGGAGCCGCTCCTCGGGTGCGCGAAGATCCTGGCCGACCGGTCGCTTCCTGCTCGCCTGGGCCCTACCGGCCTGGCTGGGTTTCGAGCTCGCCGCGACCAAGCTGCCGCACTACACGCTGCCGCTCCACGTACCGCTGCTGCTCGTCGGCTCCCGCTGGCTGCTGCGCCTCGCGGCTCGCCGGCCGGTGGTCTGGCCCGCCTGGCTGCGCTGGCCCTTGGCGTTCTGGAAGGGGCTGCCGGCGATCCTCCTGCCCGCGGTTTCGGGACTGCTCGTCCAGCTCGCCTCGGGCTCGTCGACCTGGGCGCTCGCCGCGGCTCTCGCCGTCCTCGCGCCGATGGTGCATGCGGCCCGGCAGGCGGATCGGGCGCCGCTCTCCGCCCTCGCGGGTGCGCTCGCCGCCCTCGCTCTGGTCGCGATCACGCTCGGCCTCGCGTTGCCGCGCTGGTCCGCGCCCTGGACGGCCGAGCGGCTGGCGGACGCGGTGGTGGCGGCCGACCCGCGGGGTGAGCGACCCCTCGCCGACGCCGCCTGGGGGGAGTCGAGCCTGCCCCTGCTCACCCGCCGGCCGGTCCGCCGGCTCGCGGAGCAGGAGGTCGAGCCCTGGCTCGCGCTGCACCCGAGCGGGATCGTCGTCGTGCAGCGGGCCGCGGTGGGCGATCGACTCGCCCTGGCCCGGATCGAGGGGATCGACCCCGTCCACGGGCGCCGGGTCGACCTCGCGCTGGTGACCGCTCGGCGCGGTCGCGGCGCCGCCGAAGCCTCGCCCTGACTCTCCTCGGTCTTCTCGGGGGACAGGCACGTCACAGGCCCTCGTCGTCCCGAGCGAAGCGAGGGACCTCGATGTTCCAGGATCCAGATCCCTCGCTGCGCTCGGGATGACAAATGCGTGCCTGTCCCCCTTTTTCCCCCTTTGTGTACACTCCGGCGGGCTCGGCTGTGGGGCGGTGGATGCGGGTCGCTTCGGAGGGTTCATGCGAAGACTCGGCGCAGGGTTGGCCTTCTCGGTTCTCGTTCTCGTCGCGGGGGGGAGCTTGGCCGAAACCGTTCCGCCCGCGGCGACCCCCGCCTACGACGAAGCCCTGGCGCGCTCGGTCGGCGCCGACGAGAGGGGCTTGCGGAGCTACGTCCTCGTCATCTTGAAGACCGGCCCGACGCGGGTGCCCGACGGCCCGGAGCGCGACGCGATGTTTCGCGGCCACTTCGAGAACATGGAGCGCCTGTCGAAGGAGGGCAAGCTCGCCTACGCCGGGCCGCTCGACGGCGTCGACGGCTGGCGCGGCCTCTTCGTCCTGGCGACCGGCGATCTCGAGGAGGCGAAGCGCTGGATGGCGACCGATCCGGTGGTGATCCGCGGCGAGATGGTCCCCGAGCTCCACAAGCACTACGGCTCCGCCGCGCTGATGCTGATCCCCGGCCTGCACGAGAAGATCGCGAAGCCGAGCCCCTGAGGACGATCCCCGGGAGCCGTGACGCCCCTGGCGGACTCGGGCGGCTTCCGTCGCATTGCTGGTCGAGCCCTCCTTACGGTCGAGGCCCGCGCGCCTCGCCGCCTCCGGGCTCGCGAGGAGGGTTCATGCGATCGTCCGCCGCCGCCCGCCGTCTCGGCTTGGCCGCTCCCTTCGCCGCCGCAGCGCTGGCGGCCGGAGGAGCGCTCTTCGCCTCCGCTCCCTGGTCGCCGGTCGTCCCGGTGGTCGCCAACCTGCCGCTCGAGATGGCGCAGCCCCTCCCCGGGGTCGACGTCGGCGGCACGCGCATGCCGGTCGGCGTCCTCTTTCAGGCGGCGCCCAAGCTCCAGCTCGCCCTGATCGACCCCACCGGCGCCGGCTCGGTCTCCTTCACGACGATCGACTCCGCGGGGACCAACTTCGCGCTGGGGACGATCGGCGAGATCGGAACCGGCCGGATCGGCGCCTCGTACGTCACCTCGGGCTTCGACCTTCGCTTCTGGACCTGCCTGCCGCCCTGCAACTCGGTCTCGACCTTTCCGGTCGAGACGGTGCAGACCTGGATCGACTCCTCGAGCGCGTCGACCGGCGCCGAGTTCCTGGTCGGTGGCCTGAACAACGCGACCGCGGCCTATCAGATCTTCAGCAGCACCGACGGCGCGAACTGGACGCCCTTCCGGACGCTCGCTCCGGCGGGGGGGATCTACCGCAACTTCGACGGCGGAGAGCGCGTGGCGCTGGTGGCGGACGACACGACGACGGAAACGGTCGGCGTGAACTGCATTTTCTACGAGACCCCGTCGAG
>CAYZWR010000036.1:3048-6811 GCA_964481735.1 uncultured Thermoanaerobaculia bacterium | reverse complement strand
GGCACGGTCTCGGGCCTGGGGCTCGCCTCGAAGCCGCTCGCCGCCTTCGAGGACGGCTTCGAGACCGAGGACACCGACCGCTGGTCGTTGACCTTCCCGTAGGGGACCGGCAGGTCACAGATGTGGCCTGCAGCTCCCCCGGACGAAGTAAGCTGCGACGCTGCTCCGATTCGGCTCGAGTCGGTCAGGGGACGCTCGCGATGAAGAACGCCCAACGCCGCAAGCTCCGGTCGCTCGCCTTCTGGGACGCGCTGCAGGCCCGCTATCCGTTGGGGTCGCGCTGGGAATTGGTGCGGCCGGCCTGCTCGGTGATCCTCGCGAACTTCCTCACCGCGCGCGCCCTGCTGCGGGGGGAGATGCGCCCCTGGGAGCTCGCGCTGCTGGTGGCGCTCGAGGCGGCGGCGTTCTCGGGCGTAGCCTGGGTGCAGACGCTCACCGTGCCGAAGGAGGCCCGCGCCGACGCGGACGAGCCGAAGATGCCGCTCGGGCAGCGCCTCGGCACCCTGGCTTTCGGCCTCTTCTGGATCGCCGCGGTCTACGGAATCATCTTCGGCTTCTATCTGCGCGAGATGCCCGACTGGCGCGCGCTCGCCGCGGCGCCGTTCGCGTTTCTGGGCGGCAGCTCGATTCGCTGGCCGCTCGCCGTCTCGATCGGCGGAGCGCTGCTCGACGCGGTCGCCGACCGGCAGTTCTGGCGTCACCGGGGCGGGATCTTCGTGAGCACGCCCGGCTTCACCGGCCTCGCCCGCTGGCTCACCCTGATCTTCGGCGGGATCCCCTTCTTCGTGCCGTTCGCCGTGGGTGCCGGCCTGATCGCGGCGGTCGCGAAGGCGCTCGAGCGCCGCTTCAAGACGACGCCGACGACGGTCTGGCCGCTGCTCGCCTTTCCGGTACTCGGCCTCGCCCTCTTCTGGGGGATGGGCTGGCTGATCCGCGCCGGCACCGTCGGCTGGACGATCGGCTACGTCGCGGCGAAGCTCGGCGCGGAGCTGCTGGTGCTGGGCGTCCCGCTGCTCGCAGAGCACGCCGGCCGCGAGGAGCGCGCGGCACTCGCGGCCGAGAAACGGCGCCTGCCGCCGTAGAAAAACCGGGACAGGCACGCAATACGTGTGGCGTGCCTGTCCCCGTTTATCGCAGCTCGGCGAACCAGTGGGTGACGACCTGGACGTTGCCGAGGGCGGGGGTCTGGATCATCACGAAGCGCTCGCCGCTCGGGTCGATGTCGTACATCCGCGACCAGCGGTAGGTGAGGAACGGCCCTTCGACCACCTTGCGGCGGCCGGTGACGCGGAAGCGCGGCGCGGTCTCGACCGACGCCGCGACGAGCGCCGCGTCCTCGAAGTAGTAGAGCGTCCTGCCGTCGGGCGCCCAGACCGGGCTGGTGCCCCCCTTGGTCGAGACCTGGCTGCGCCCACCCGCCGTGGGGAAGGAGGTCACGTAGACCTCGTCGCTCCCCGAGTAGTCCGAGACGAAGGCGAGCCAGCGGCCGTCGGCCGAGACGTGGGGCGCGAGCTCGTTGTCGGTGCCTTCGAGCAGCGGCCGCACCGACTTCGGGTCGTCGAGGTCGGTCATGATGCGCAGGTCCATCCCCTTGCCCGCGATCTCCTCGCGCAGGACGAGGATCCCCTGTCGCGTCCAGTCCGCGGTGCGCAGGTTGTTGTCGATGTCGAGCAGCAGCTCCTCGGGGCGGGAGAGGTCGACCGGCCGCCGGTAGATGTCGAACGACTCGTTGCGCGCGGTCGAGAGGACGATCTCGCGGTCGCTGGGGCTCCAGTAGGGGTAGAAGCCGCTCTCGCTCAGCAGCGTCGGCGTCTCGGTGTCGAGGTCGATCATCCAGATCGCGGCGTTGTCCGCGGCGAGCAGCAGGCGGCGCCCGTCGTGTGAGAAGCGGGGGTCGCCCAGGGTCCGGAAGGGGAGGCCGCCGGCGAGCAGCGGCGTGACCTTGCCGTCGAGGCCGACCGACATCAGTCGCTGGACGGCGCCAGCGGGTCCGACGGGCAGGTAGGCGACCGTGCCCTCGGCCGAGATCGCGAGCTGCATCTCGCCGCCATCGACCCAGACGCCCGGCAGAGCCGGCACCGGCGCGCCGGTGATCGCGAGCCGCTCGAGGTCGAACGGCGCCACGTAGAGGTCGGTGCCCTGCACGAAGAGCAGGTGCCCGGTCGGCAGGTAGGTCGGGTCGCTGCCGGCGAGGCCCAGGTCCTTGGCCGCGCGCGCGACGAGGTCGAACACCATCAGGCGTCCCGCGCGCGTCGAGACCTGCGGCGTGCTGCAGAGCACGGTCTTCCCCCCGGGCAGCAGGGAGGGGAAGGCGAGCCGCAGCTTGCTCTCGCGGTCGAGGACCTCGACCGCGCCGCCCGCGTCCGGGATCCGATGGAGCTTGCCTTGCTGGGAGAAGTAGAGGAAGCCGTCGGCGCCCCAGGAGACGCCGGCGGGCGAGGCCGCCAGGCGACCGAGGTCGGTCGCCGGGCCGCCGTTCAGGCGGATCTTCTTGAGGTCGGCACCGACCATGAACGCGATCCAGGCGCCGTCGGGGGAGAAGACCGGCCGGCGCGCGCCGGTCGTCCCCTCCAACTTCCGCGATTCGAAGCGGTCGAGCGAGCGCAGGTGAATCCCCTGCTCGGCGCCGAGGCCGCCGACGGTCGCGATCGTCCGGCCGTCGGGCGAGAGCGCGATGTGGAGGCCGTCGCCCTGGCGGCGGCCGGTCTCGTTCGGCATCTCGATCGAGAAACGGAGCGTCGGCTCGGCAGCCGCCGGTACGCCCCGCCGGTTCGCGACGAGCGCGGCGACCGCCAGCAGCAGCGCGACGGACGCCGCCAGCGCGACCGCCCAGGGGAGACGGCTCGACCGGGGCGCGATGACCGCCGGCGCTCCGGGGCGGGGGTCGGCGAGCGCGTCCTCGAGGGCGATGCGCGCCTCGCCGATGTCGCGCAGGCGGCGCTTGCGGTCGCGCACGAGGCAGCGCTCGATCAGTTTGCGGACCGCGGCGGGCGTCTCGGCCGGCAGCTCGCCGAGCTCGATCGGCGCGCGCAGGACGTCGGCGAGGGTGTGCGAGACGGTCTCGGCGGCGAACAGCCGCCGGCCGGTCAGCATCTCGTGCAGCATCACGCCGAACGACCAGATGTCACAGCGCCGGTCGATCGGCTGCCCCGCCGCCTGCTCGGGCGCCATGTAGGCCGCGGTGCCGAGGATCAGGCCGGCGACCGTGCCGGCGGCGGTCAGCGTCGGCGAGCGGGCGATGTCGGCGGCGGGCGCGGGGTCGAGCCCCTTGGCGAGCCCGAAGTCGAGGACCTTCGCCTTGCCGTCGGCGGCGAGGCGGACGTTGCCCGGCTTGAGGTCGCGGTGGACGATGCCGCGCTCGTGCGCCGCCTCGAGCGCTTCGGCGACCTCGCGCGCGATGCGCAGGGCCTCCGCGACCGGCAGCGGGCCGCGCGCGAGGCGGGCCGAGAGATCCTCGCCGGCCACCAGCTCCATCGCCAGGAAGCGGATGCCGCCGGCCTCGTGCAGGCCGTAGACGCCGGCGATGTGCGGGTGGTTGAGCGAGGCGAGCAGCCGCGCCTCGCGGTCGAAGCGCGCGAGCCGGTCGGCGTCGCCCGCGACCGCGTCCGGCAGCACCTTGATCGCGACCTCGCGATCGAGGCTGGTGTCGACCGCCCGCCAGACGACCCCCATTCCCCCCTCGCCGAGCGGATCGACCAGGCGGTAGTGCAGAAGCTGCTGACCTGCCGTGAGCGACATCGCGGCATCCTAGCGCGCGGCGGCC
>CAYZWR010000036.1:0-2948 GCA_964481735.1 uncultured Thermoanaerobaculia bacterium | reverse complement strand
GGTGGTGCCCTTGCCGCTCCAGCGCGTGCCTGGTCCCTCGATCGATTAGAATGCCGGTTCGAACCGAAGCTCACCCGATCGGAGATCGCATGAATCGCACGCGCGCTCGAATGCTGGTGCTGGTCCTCATGATCGCCGTCGGAGCCACCGGCGCGGCGCTCGCGGCAGACGATACGAACGCGACCGCAGCCTCGACCGGGGCGCTCGTCCCCTTCACCGGCGCCGCGCCGCAGGCGACCCAGGGCGTCACTCTGCTGGCGATCGCGCAGCCCACGATCCTGCTCGACGTCAGCGGCACCGGAGCCACGATCTCGGTGCCGAGCACGGTCACGTACCATCCGGCCTACGACCTTTACTACGCCTCGGCGACCGGCAATCCGACCTACGCCGGCTTCGTGTTCGGTCCGGCGGGCGGCGCGCCGATCGACCTCGAGCAGCCGCTCAACATCGACGTCCGGGCCTGGAACTACAACTCGAACACCGCGCTGCTCGAGGTGGTCAGCTACGACGCGTTGAACGGCGGGGCGGCGCGGGGTCTCATCCAGGCGCAGACCGACGGATCGGGCCTGCTCACCGGCGGCACCGCCACGCTGCTCGCTTCGATGCCCGGCAACAACGGCTCCCAGACGGCGCCCGCCTACGACCCGGCCGCCAACGTCTTCTTCTCGCGCAACGGAAGCAACGTGGTCAACGTGGTCAACCGGTCCGACGGCTCGCTCGCGAGCACCTTCAACCTGGATTTCGCCTCCGCCGGCGTGACGAGCGTCCCCGACGACGGAATGGTCTTCGTGCCGGAGCTCGGAGCCGTCGGTGTGCTGGACGAGGCGGCCGACACGCTCTCCCTGTTCGACCTCGGCGGCGCCTTCCTCGCCACGGTCGCCATCCCGTTCGACGTCACCGACCAGTCGCGGCGACCGGGCTACGCCAATGGCCAGCTGTTCGTGTGGGACGACAGCCTCGGCGGCTGGCAGGGCCTGACGATCTTCGGCCAGCCGTTGATCCAGGACATCCCCGCCCTCTCGGGCCGCGGACTCGCTGCGCTGGCGCTGCTGCTGATCGCGGCGGCGATCGTCGGGCTGCGCCTACGGCGCGGTTGAGCCGGGCGCACCTGGAGGCCTCCCGCTGGAGCGCGCTCGCTCTCTTCGACGGCTAGGTGCAGGGCGGTCTCGATCGGCGGGGGCTCCTCGACCAGGCGGTGAGGTTCGCGGTCGGCGGGTGTCCCCTGCTCACCAGAGGTAGGGGACGAGCGCCCGCCGCTCCGGCGGGTAGTCGGGGAAGCGCTCGCGGTAGAAGCGATGATGGGCCCGCGCGCGCGGGGCGAGGTTGGCGATCGTCCAGAGCGCGAAGGCGAGACCGGGGAGCGACCAGGTGGCGAGCGCCCAGCCGCACCAGATCACGATCTCGCCGAGGTAGTTGGGGCAGGAGACCCAGCGGAAGAGCGCTCCGCGCGGGATCGAGTAGCTGCCGTCACCGCGGGCGGCGAGCGCACGCAGCGCGGCGTCGGCCCGGCGGTTGATCAGCGTGCCGGCGGCGAAGAGGGCGACCCCGGCGACGAAGCGGGGATCGGCCAACCAGGCCGGCCGATGAGGCGGCGCCAGCGCGAAGAGCCAGCGCGCGTTCAAGTAGACATTGACGAGCTGGAAGACGAAGCCCGCGGCGACGACCTCGAGCGGCATCGGCCGCGCGCCTCGCGCGCCCAGCCGAATCGGGTAGACGAAGGCGCGGTGGAGGTAGTGCGCGAGCCAGAGCAGGAGGAAGGCGATCGCGGCCGGCGCGTCGCGGTGGCTACCGGTGGCCCAGAGCGCGACGAAGAGGACGACCGCCGGCGACTCCATCAGCATCCATCCCCAACGGGCGGGGATCGACCGCCAGGCGCCGCGCACGGCGTAGCGTCCGTAGGGCGCGGGCCGTACGAAGAGGGCGACGCAGGCGACGGCCCCGAGCACCATCCAGGCGGCGAGGAGGATCGGGAAGAGCTCGCGCTCGCTCATCGCGGGACAGGCACGCCATTTCCCATCGCAGGTCCGCGCCGAGGCTATCGCACCGGCCCGGCGAGCCCGGGCGCACCTGGAGGCCGCCTTCCGCTGGAGCGCGCTCGCCCGGTTGTGTAGTCTCGCCCTCCGGGAGGACTCCCCCATGCCCAGGAAGAGCGCGCACGACTACGACCAGGAGCTGCTCGCCCTCTTCGACGCCTACGTGCACGGCGATCTCGATCGGCGGGGGTTCCTCGACCAGGCGGCGAAGTTCGCGGTCGGCGGGTTGACCGCCGCCATGCTGCTCGACGAGCTCTCCCCCGACTTCGCGGCGGCGCAGGTGATCCCGCCCGACGACGCGCGCCTGCGCGCCGAGCGGATCGAGATCGCCTCGCCGCGCGGCAGCGGCACGGTGCGCGCCTACTGGGTGCGGCCGGCGACCGCGGCGGGCAAGCTCCCCGGCGTGCTCGTCATCCACGAGAACCGGGGCCTCAACCCGCACATCGAGGACGTCACGCGCCGCTTCGCGCTCGCCGGCTTCGCGGCGCTGGCGCCCGACGCGCTCACCCCTCTCGGCGGCTATCCCGGCAGCGAAGACGAAGCCCGCGCCCGCTTCCAGAAACTCGATCCGGAGAAGTCGCGTGCCGACTTCGTCGCCGCCTTCGAGTGGCTGCACGCCAACGCGGAATGCAGCGGGAAGGTGGGCGCGGTCGGCTTCTGCTGGGGCGGCGGACTGGTCAACTGGCTGGCAACGCAGCGCGCCGACCTCGCCGCCGCCGTGCCCTTCTACGGCAGCGCGCCCGACCTGGCCGACGTCGCGAAGATCCGCGCGCCGCTGCTGGTGCAGTCGGCCGAGCAGGATCCGCGCGTCAACGAGAGCTGGCCGGGCTATGAGCAGGCGCTCCGGGCGGCGAGCATCCCCTACGAACGCCACCTCTACCCCGGCACCCAGCACGGCTTCCACAACGACACCAC
>CAYZWR010000035.1:0-29123 GCA_964481735.1 uncultured Thermoanaerobaculia bacterium | reverse complement strand
GGCTCGCCGGTGATCTGGATCCCGAGATCGCGCACCGGAGCGAGGTTCGACGGCAGGCCGCGCTCCACGAAGGGGAGGTTGGCGTCCTCGAGCAGCGCCTCGAGCCCGACCGGCACCTTGGCCTTGCCGAAGCGCAAGCGCACGGCGCTCGAGAACCGCAGGTCGACGTAGGCATCCTGGAGCGTGGAGGTACCACCGCCGAAGTCCGGCATCAGCTTGAAGTCGACCTTCTTCCAGAGGGTGCCCTCGAAGATCGGCCGGGCACGCCGGAGGACGAACGTGTCGTTCAGCGGACGCTCGTCGTCCCCGAAGAAGAACCGACCGTCCTCCTGCACCAGCGCGCGCAGGCGGAGCTGGAAGGCGCCATCGGCGCTCTGGATCGCGAAACCGTCGGCGCCGGCGGTCACCGTCGGCGCGGACTTCGCCCTCTCGGCGGCCTGCTCCTCGGCGAGCTCGAGCTTGCGCTCGAGGACCTTCACGCGCTGCTCGAGCTCCACCGGGTCGGCCGGAGCGACCGGCTCGCCGCCGGATTGTGCGCCGGCCGCCGTCGCGAGTCCCAGCAGGGCCGACGCGCAGAACCATCGCTTCATGTCGATTCCTCCTCGGAGCTCATCGCGGCTCCCCTCTCTCCCCCAACCCGGTGCGGACGATGAGAATGGGCGTGTCGCCCGGTGCGTCGAGCAGCGCGCGCGTGGTCGGGCCCCAGGCCAGTCGCCCCCCGGCGTCGGGTAGCGGCGAGCCGAGCACCAGCAGGTCGTGCTCCCCCGCCATGCGCTCGGCGAGCGCGCCCATCAGATCGCCCGGCACCAGATCCGCCACCGCCGGTACGCCGAGCGGTGCGAGGGTGCGCACGCAGGCCGCGAGAAAACGACTGGCAGCGGCGCGTTCGCCCTCGCTCGCTCCCGCCGGAAGGACGGTCACCACCGTCGCCGGCGATCCCAGGTGTCGCGCCAGGCGCCCGGCGAACGCGACGTCCTCCTTGCCCGGCTCGCCGACCGCCACGGCGAGCAGGAATCGTCGCGGCGGCATCGGCCGGTCGCCACGCACCAACAGGAGGTGGGCTTCGGCGCTGCGCGCGAACAGCATCTCGGCCGCCGCACCGCCCTTCACCGCAGCAAGCGGGGCGATCACCAGGTCGGCCGGCTCGCGCTCGAGGCGCGCGCCGAGCGCCGCCACGCTCTCCACCCGGTCGAGCCGCGCCTGGGCCAGGCGCGCCAGCTCGCCGGCGTAGGCCGCGGCGCGGGCGCCGCCCTCGCCCTCCTCGACCGCGACGAAGGCCAGCCCGGGATGGAGCAGTGCATGCAGGCGCCGGACTCCGACCCAGACGGCGTCGCCTGCCGCCAGTGGATCCTTGCGGCCGACGTGCTGCGGACGGACGACCTCGACCAGCCAGCGCCCGCCGCCGAAGCGCGCCGCCGGCCGGATCACGCGCACACCGGGCAGCGCGGGAAGGCTCACCCGCAGCCGCTCGATCGAGCCGGCGAAAGCCACCTCTTCGACCAACCCCTGACCCAGCGCGGGATGATCGAGCTCGTCCGCGGCGCGCCGGACGGCGACGTCCTCCGGCCGCACCAGCACCTGCACGCGCCGGCGCTCGCCGACCGCGCGCACCTCCCCGGAGAGCGGCATCTCGAGCGAGCCGATGCGCACTCCGGCGGGCGAGCTCTCCCCCACCCAGAGGTTGGCGCCGCCCAGGAACGTGGCGGCGAACTCGGTCTGCGGCCGCAGGTAGAGCTCCTCTGGCGCCCCCTCCTCGACCAGCCGGCCATGGTCGAGCACCGCGATGCGATCGCCCAGCTCGAAAGCCTCCTCCTGGTCGTGGGTCACGAAGAGGGTGGTGATGGCGAGCTCGCGCTGCAGCGCATGCAAGCTGCGGCGCAGGTCGAGGCGAATGCGCGCGTCGAGCGCACCGAACGGTTCGTCGAGCAACAGCACCTTGGGCTGGTGAGCAATCGCGCGCGCCAGCGCCACCCGCTGCTGCTGGCCACCCGAGAGCTGGCTCGTCAGGCGGGCGCCGAGCCCGGCGAGGTCGACCAGCTCCAGCAGCTCCTCGCGACGGCGGCGGCGCGCCGCGCGCGCCACCCCCCGCACCCGCAGGCCGAACTCGACGTTCTCGGCCACCGTCATCTGACGAAACAGGGCATAGCTCTGGAAGACGAATCCACAGCCCCGCCGCTGCGCCGGGACGCTCGCCAGGTCCTCCCCGTCGAGCAGGATGCGCCCGCCGTCAGCGGGAGCGAGCCCGGCGATCAGGCGCAGGATCGTGCTCTTGCCGCTGCCCGAGGGGCCGAGCAGCACGCAGAGTTGGCCGGCCGCGACCTCGAGGGTCACGTTCGAGACCACCGGCTTGCCGGCGTAGCGTTTGGTGAGCTGCTCGAGCCGGATCCCCCGCATGCGGCGAGCCTAGCCGCCGCCGGGTCACAGGATCAGTCGCGGCGCGGTGACATTCCGCGCGCCGATTGGAACCTCGAGGCGGCCGCTCGACCGCCGTCCGCCGGTCAGCCCTCCGGCGCTACGACCGCGGGCTCGCCGCGCGAGACCACCACGGCGGCGACCAGGTCGCCAGTGACGTTGAGCGTCGTCCGGCACATGTCGAGGAAGCGGTCGACTCCGAGGATGATCCCGATGCCTTCGATGGGCACGCCCACCTGACCGAGGATCATCGCCACCACCGGGATCGAGCCCGCCGGAACGCCCGCCGTGCCGATCCCGCCGAGAATGCAGATCAGCAGCACCATGGTCTGCTGCCCGAGGGTCAACGGAACGCCATAGAACTGGGCGAGAAAGAGCACGGTGACCCCCTCGAAGAGGGCGGTGCCGTTCTGATTCGCGGTCGATCCCAGGGTGAGCACGAACCGGCTGACGTGGACCGGCAGGCGGAGGTTCTCCTCCGCGACGCGCAGCGCGGTCGGCAGCGTGGCGTTCGACGACGCGGTCGAGAACGCGGTGATCATCGCCTCCTCGATGCCGCGGAAGAAGCGCCCGGGGCGCATCCCACCGAGCCACCAGACGGCCAGTGGATAGACCACGAACTGATGGATGGCGAGCGCCAGCACGACCACTCCGACGTAGCGCGCGAGCTGCACCAGGATCGCGACCCCGAGGTCGGCGGCGAGCGAGAAGAGCAGCGCGGCGACTCCGAGCGGGGCGAAGCCGATGACGATGGCGATCAGACGCATGCTGACGTCGTAGAGCCCTTCGATGGCCTCCTCCAACCGGCGCGCCCGCTCGGTGCGGGTGAGCGTCAGCCCGATGCCGAAGAAGAGCGAGAAGAACATGACGGCCAACAGGTCGTTGCTTGCGGCGGCCTGGATCGGATTGGCCGGCACGATGTCGGTCAGCAGCTCCATGCCGCCCTTCGGCGCCTGCGCCTTCGCGAGCACCGTCGAGCGATCGGCGGCGCCGGCGGTCATCGCCGCGCGCTCGCTCTCCGGGATGCCCTCGCCCGGCCGCAGGAGGTTCACCAGCACCAGGCCGATGACCACCGCGATCGCCGAGACAGCCACGGTGTAGACCAGGGTCTTGACGCCGACCCGGCCGAGATGCCGCAGGTCGCCCAGCCCGGTGACCCCGAGCACCAACGCCGAGAAGATCAGCGGTACGACCAGCATGAAGAGCAGGCGGAGGAAGATCTTGCCCACCGGCTGCGTGACGTGGGCGAGGAACCAGCCGAGCGCCGGATCGCCCGCGAAGAAGGCATGGGCGACGAGGCCGCCCACCACGCCGACCGAGAATCCGATCAGCATCCGCAGATGCAGCGGCAGCTTGCCGCGCCTGGGTGCCGCGCTGTCGAGTCCCGAGCTCGCCATCTCCGCCGCAGGATAGCGAAAAATCGCGCCCCGGCGGCGGCTCAGTCGACGCGCAGGCGGACGACGACCGGATCGTGATCGCTGGCGCGCAGGCTGGTGGTGCAGTCGGCGTTGACGTGCACGATGTCGGCCTGGGCCTCGCGCGCCAGGATCGGGCTGACCACCACGTGATCGAGGAGCTGCGAAGATCCCTCGTGGTTGAAGCTGTAGCGGTCGGCCTCCGGAACCCGGTCCACGAGCGGGACGAGCGGCGGCGCCGCCAGCGCCTGCACCGCCGGGCTGCTCTCCAGGTCGTTGAGGTCCCCGAGCACCACGACGCGCGCCAGCGGATCGGCCGCCAGCAGGCGGTCGACGAAGGCGCGAATCTCCCCGGCCTGCGCGCGCCGGCGCGCGCTGGTCGATTCGCGCGCCGGCTGGCGGGCGCCGAACGGCCGATCGTCGTCGTACTTGGAGGTCCAGTGATTGGCGATCACGAAGAGGCTCCGTCCGCCGGCGCGAAACTCGGCGACGAGCGATTTGCGCACCCCCTCGCCGCTCCGCAGGTCGAACGCTGGAGAGGCCGATGCGACCCGCCCCGGCGAGAGCGAGAGGGCCAACGAGCGGCCGCGCTGCAGGATCTCGACGCTGTCCGTGGCGCCGGCGCTGCCGCGCAGCACCGGCTCGACGCGCTTGGGGTCGTAGAGCAGCGCGACCCGGATGTTGCCCCCCGGCTGACCGCCGTCGCGGCCGTCCTCCGGGTCGATCGCGAGCGGCACGTAGCGCGGCCCGCCCGAGCGGACGACGGCCTCGACCAGGCGCACGAGGGTCGCCTTCGCGGTCACCGTCCCGTCGTCCTTCACCCCGCTGTCGTCCTGGACCTCCTGGAGCGCCACGATCGCCGGCGAGTTCATCGCCCGCGCGATCACGTCGCCGACCTCGTCGAAGCGCTCGACGTCGCCGGCGGCCGAGAGGTTCTCGACGTTGAAGGTCGCCAGGGTGAGGAAGCGCTTGCTCGAGGCGAGCGCCGTCGCGTCGCGGCAGGACCGGCCGCGCGACTCGGTCGCGAGCGGCGCCAAGGGTTGCACCTTGTAGTTGGCGAAGCTGTAGTCGACGATGCCGACGAACTCCTCGCGGATCCGGTCGCCCACCGAGAGCTCGGGCATCCGTCCGGTCAGCCGCCGTCCGACGATCACGCGCTCCAGCGATGGGCCGCCGGACGAGAGCCGGAGGCCGCCGACCGGGGTGCGCGCGACCGCTCCGGCGCCATCCGGAAACAGGACCAGCTCGCCGTATTCCCGCGTCGGACCGACGATCGTCCCGGCCGGCAACGTGACCCGCATGCCCTCGAGCGCCTCCCAGAAATCGATCGCATCGGAGCCCGGCTCGAAGCGAGCCAACCCGTCGTCGTCGATCTGGTCCGGGATCCGGCGCTCGGCGAGCAGGCGTGGCGGCGCGGGGAGCGCGCCGACGCCTGGCAGCGTCTCGCAGGACAGGAGGCCGAGTGTGGTCACCGGCAGGCCCTTCGCCGCGGCACGTTCCTCGACCCGCCCGCCGACCCTCACCCGCTCGCCCGGCCGCAGGGTGAAGGCGCCCTCCCAGGCGACGTAGAGCCCTTCGGAGGTGGCCGGGTCGCCATCCGGGAGCTCCGTCTCGATCCACAAGCCCTTGCTCCGCTCGCTGTCCTCGGTGGCCGTCACGACCCCTTCGATCCCGGCCACCCAGCGCCCGACCAGCGGCGAACGGTGCCCGGCGCCCTGGAGGCCGGAGATGGCCAGCGGTTCGAAGCCGACCGCGAAGGCGAGCACGAGGGTGCGCTGAGCCTCCGGATCGAAGTTGTCGTCACTCACCACGAAGAGGGTGCGGCGACCGTCGGGAAGCGTCGGGCCGAGGGTCATCCCCTCGAAGTTGTCGAGCGCGACGCCGAGCTCGGCGAAGTCGAGCAGCAGCGTCTTGCGGACGGCCGCCAGCCCTGGGCGCTGGGCTGCATCGTCGATCGCCGCGACCTCGCTCGCGCCGGCGAGCGCGACGTCGAAGAGGCGGATCTGCACCCCGACGCCGCCGACGAACTGCCGCTCGAGGGCCAGCAGGCGCTCGTCCCCCAGGGCCACGATCTCGACCAGCCCGTTGACCGCGATCGCGCTGGGCAGGGGCGGCGTCACCGAGAGCCCCGCCACTTCGTAGAGCACCTCGCGCGGCGGGCCGTCGTGCGCCAGGTCCCAGACGAGCAGCCGGGCGCGGCTCGGCACGCCGGGCGCCGCGGCCGGGGCCTCCTGAGCGAGGCCGTTCTCCGTCCCCGCCACGAGGAAGCGTTCGTCCGGAGTGACCGCCAGCGCCTCGAAGCCGAGGTTGTCGCGCACGCCGACGGCCGCGCCGAGTCGGGGAAGGAATCGCCCCGGCAGCGGCAGATCGCGGCGCCAGTGCCCGTCGAGGGAGAACTCCGCGACCCATGGTGGAGTGCCGACCTTGGCCTCCCCCTCGGAGGAGAGGAAGAGCCGATCGCCGGCGAGCGCGATCCCCTCGAGGTCGATGCTGCGGCGGCGCAGTGGGCGTCCGTCGGCGCCGAGCAGGGTGACCGCCTGCAGAACGTGCACCCCGGCGCTCCCCAGGCGCCCCTCCTCGAGCTCGAAACGGAGGCGGTAGAAGCGCGCCGGCGCGAGCTCGGAGCGGTCGTCGCTCACCGCCAGGAAGTCGCCGCTCGTCGGGTCCCAGGCGAGACCCGAGAGGCCACCAACCGGCGCGTCTCCGAGCTGGGTCTCCGGTGGCAGGCTCGCCACGCCCAGGAACTCGAGCGAGGTCGGTCCGGCGCCCCAGGCGGCCGCGCCGAACAGTAACGCCAGGCCGAGTCCCCACGTCCCGCAGATTCCCCACCGCCTCGCCATGCGCCGACCTCCCTCGTTCGCGCAGCTTATCGGAGGGCGGAGCTCCGACCCACCGCTGTCGCCGTCAGCGGCCCGCAACACCGTGACGCCGCGCGCGTAAGATTCAGTTGTGAGCCGTTCCCGCCAAGCCGCACGGCACTCGCGCTGGCAGCGCGCGCGAGGCTTTCTGCACGACTACACCGAAGGGGTCAGCGCCGGGGAGCTCCGGCGGCTGGTGGACCGCGATGCGAGCCGCGCCT
Organism: uncultured Thermoanaerobaculia bacterium; assembly: GCA_964481735.1. Lineage (GTDB taxonomy): Bacteria > Acidobacteriota > Thermoanaerobaculia > Multivoradales > JAGPDF01 > JAGPDF01. The sequence continues at coordinate 22,217 of CAYZWR010000035.1, read as the reverse complement.
ATTCGGTCCTGATGCGCGACCAGCCCGACCCGGTTGCCGGAAGGAAGGGTGTCCGCCGATTCCTCGTGCAGGCCAAGCTGCTCTTCCTCAGTGTCTCGCAGAAGCTCTCGCCGGGGCGGCGGATGCTCTTCGCCGCCTCGCTCGTCGCCGCGGTGCTCGGACTCGCCGAGTTCCGCCTGGTCATCGACGGCGACGGCGGCAAGGTCGTCACCCTCGAGAGCTCGGCGCTCTTCTTCCTGGCGGCCATCGCCGGGCTGCTCTTTCTGCTCGCGGTGGAGCTGGTCGATCGCGTGCTGGTGCGCGACGAGCTCTCGGTCGCCCGCGAGCTGCAACGCGAGCTCCTCCCACAGGCGAGTCCCGAGCTCCCCGGCTGGCGCTTCGCCCACTCCTGGCGAACCGCCAACGAGATCGGCGGCGACTACTATCACTTCGAGCCCTTGCCCGACGGCCGGCTGGCACTCATCGTGGCCGATGCGAGCGGCCATGGCATGGCCGCCGGTCTGATCATGGCGGTCGCCAACGCCAGCCTGCTGATCGCGCTCGAGCAGGATCCGAGCCCGTCCGTAGTCGCGCAGACGCTGCATCGCGCGGTCCGCCGGTTGGGCAACCGGCGCGCTTTCCTGACCCTGTTCTACGGCCTGCTCGATCCAGCGACCGGCGCGCTCGAGTACGTCTGCGCCGGCCACCCCTTCCCTCTGCTGCGGCGCGCCGGAGGCGCGATCGAGGAGGCCGGCGCGGGCTCCTTTCCGGTCGGCCTGCGCGACCGCCTGACGCCGGTGCTCGGCTCGCTCACCCTCGAGCCCGGAGACCTCCTCGTGCTCTTCTCGGACGGTCTCTTCGAAGCGGTCGACCGCACCGGCCAGGCGTTCGGCTTCGAGCGGTTGCGCGCCGAGCTGGCCTCGGCCGCGGGCGCCGCGGAAGCGCACACCCGGATCCAGGCCGCCCTCGCCCGACATGTGGGCGAGGAGCCGCTCGCCGACGACCTGACGCTCGTGGTCGTCGAGCGCGCGCCCCGCCCGGCGCCCTGAACGCCAACGTCCCCGGAAGGTCGTGCCCGCCCCACCCCACGGCCGCGAGGACGCCGCCGGTCGAGCTAGACTGGCGACGTCCTCAACCGTGCGAATCGAGACACGATGCGCCAGCCGCTGACCGCCCGCCTGCGCGACTCCGAGGCGGCGTGGTGCTGGGCGCTGTTCGCCGCCTGTCTCCTGCTGCTCCTTGCCTGGGCCCCCGGATCCAACCGCTGGATGGGCTACAGCCAGGAAGAGAACGCGGCCGCGCTGGCGGTCGTGGATCGCCTGACCGGCGACGCGACGCCGGGAGCTCCTCCCTCGCTCTTCACCCGGCACGGCTTCGTTCCGGTGCTCCTCAAGCTGCCCTATGCGGCGGCCGCCCGGCTGTTCGCCGGCGCTCCCGGCGCGGCCACCCGCTCGCCGATCGAGGAGGGGATCCTGGCGCTCGAGCCCCAGGTCACGACCGCGGCGCTGGTCGCCCTCTTCGCCCTCTGGGTCGCGCGGGCCACCGATTCGCGGCGCGGCGCGCTCGCGGTGGCTTTCGCCGCGCTGCTCGCCACGCCCCTCTGGCCCTACGCCTACGTCGGCCTCGAGACCTCGCAGGCCCTGCTGCTCTTCGTCGCCGCGCTGCTCGCCATCGGCCCGGTGAGCCCGCCGCGGCGCGGGCGGACGGTCCTGCTGATCGCCGCGCTCGCCCTCGCCGGCAGCGTCAAGACCACCAGCCTCTTCCTCTTCCCCCTGCTGCTCTGGCTCGCGGCGCGGGCCGAGCACCGTCGGCGCCTGGCGCGACCGGAGCTCGGCGGCTCGCTCCTGCCCTGGGCGATCGGCGCGCTACTCGCGGTGCGCCTGGCGAGCTACGCCGCGGTCGCCAGCTATCGCGCCAGCACCCCTCTCTTCCCGGGCAAGTCGCTCGTCGAAGCCTGGCGGGTCCACCTCGTCGACTCGCCGCTCGATTTCCTGGTCCAGCTGCACGGTTTCCTCTTCTCGCTCAACAAGGGCTGGCTGGTCTTCGCGCCGCTCGCGCTCGCCGGCCTGGTCTCGGCCGCCATCGGCCGGCCGGCCGGCGGCGCCGACGTCCGGCGTCTCGCCCTGGGGAGCTTCGTCTGTCTCGCGTTGCCCCACGCCGCGATGGTCTTCTGGGCGGAGGAGACCTGGGGGCCGCGCTATCTCCACGCCGCCCTGGCCCCGGCGCTGCTCGCCCTGGCGCTCGCCCGCGCGCAGGCGACGCCGGCCCCCCGCCGCCACCCGCGGTGGCTGCTCACCCTGGCGCTGGCCGGCCTGGTGGTCAATGCCCTGGGTGCCTCGGTGCACTACGGCGCGCTCTACAAGGCGACCCTCGCGGCCGGCGAGAACTCGCTCGAGGTGCTGCAGTACGACCCGCGCTGGAACCACCCGCGATTCAACGCCTGGGTGCTCGGCGAATGGGCCCGCGCGCCCCGTGACGTGGCCAATCGATCCCATCCCTTCCCTCTCGGGCGACACTGGTGGTGGACCGACGCCGAGCCCACGCCGCGGGCCGGCGGGAGCGTCGATCTCACTCCGCTGATCCGCCCGCAGCCGCTCGCCCTCCGCGTCCTGGTGGGCGGCGAGGCGCCGGCGCTCCGGCCGATTGCGGGGCTGCAGCTCGCGTTCGGCGCGCTCGGCCTCGGCGTCCTTCACCTGCTGCGCCGCGCCGCGCTGGCGGGCGCGTCGAAGCGCTAGGATTCCCGCATGGGCGCCGCCAGCTCGCCGCGAACCACCGCGCAGCGGGTCGCCATTCGGCGGGCCTTCGAGCGCGCCGCCCGGCCGCTGTCGCCGGGCGAGGTGCTCACCGCCGCGCGGCGCTCCATCCCGGCGCTCGGCCTGGCCACGGTCTACCGCAACCTCAAGGCGCTGCTGCGCGACGGCTGGCTGGTCGAGGTCCCGCTGCCGGGCGCGCCGAACCGCTACGAGGTGGCCGGCAAGCATCATCACCATCATTTCCGTTGTCGCGCCTGCGATCGGGTCTACGAGGTGGAGGCCTGCCCGCCGGATCTGCGGGCCCTGGTACCGCGCGGTTTCCACCTCGAAGGTCACGACATCACCCTCTTCGGGCGCTGCGCCGACTGCTCCCGACGCTGAGCCGCCCGGGCGCGGTGCTCGGCTAGGATCGGGGAGGATGAGCGGCAACGATCAGCGTTCGCGCGCCCGGCGCACCTTCCGCATCACCGGCATGGACTGCGCCGAGGAGATCGCGGCGCTGCGCCGCGAGGTGGCCCCGCTCGTCGGCGGCGAGGAGCACCTCGGCTTCGACCTGCTCCGCGGCACGATGACCCTCGCCCCCGAGGCCGCGCGGGTCGCCGATCGGCAGATCGTCGAGGCGGTGACCCGAGCCGGTCTCGCCGCCCGCCCGGACGATGGCGAGGACCGCGACTCGGGTCGCGGCTCGGCGCGGCGCCGGCGGGTGCTCTCCACTCTGCTCGCGGGTGCCGGCCTCGCCCTCGGCTTGCTGTTCCACGCGGCGAGCGACGGGATCGCTGCAGCGCTCGGCCTGGCCGCGGCCGCCGGTACGCCGTCGGCGCCACCGCTCCCGTCGCGTCTCGCCTATGCCGCGGCGGTGGCCGCCGGGTTCTTCACCGTCGTCCCCAAGGCCGTGCAGTCGGTCCGCCGCCGGCGGCCCGACATGAACCTGCTGATGACGCTCGCGGTCGGCGGCGCGCTGCTGCTCGGCGACTGGCTCGAAGCCGCCACCGTGGCGTTCCTGTTCGCGCTCTCGCTGGCGCTCGAGGCATGGAGTGTCGAGCGCGCCCGGCGCGCGATCGCCAAGCTCCTCGACCTCGTGCCGCCGCTCGCCCGGCAGGTCACCGGCGAAGGCGAACGGATGGTGGCGCCGAGCCTGGTCCCGGTCGGAGGGCGCGTCGCCGTCCACCCGGGCGAACGGCTTCCGGTCGACGGGCGCATCGTCGAGGGCTCCTCCACCGTCGACCTCTCGCCGATCACCGGCGAGAGCCGGCCCGTCGAGCGCGCCGTCGACGACGAGGTCTTCGCGGGGACGATCAACGGCGGCGGCGCCCTGGTCGTCGAGGTGACCCGCGGCGCCGAGGCGACCCTGCTCGCCAAGATCCTGCGCATGGTGGAGGAGGCGCGGACGCGGCGCTCCCCCGCCGAACGATGGGTCGACCGATTCGCCGCGATCTACACCCCGACGGTGTTCGCCGTCGCCGCGCTGGTGGCGCTGATCCCTCCGCTCCTCGCCGGGGGCGACTGGAGCGTCTGGGCCTACCGGGCGCTCGTCCTGCTGGTCATCGGATGCCCTTGTGCCCTGGTGGTCGCCACCCCGGTCGGCGTGGTGGCCGGTCTCGCCGCCGCCGCTCGACATGGCGTGCTGATCAAGGGCGGGCGCTTTCTCGAGCTCGCCGGCCAGCTGCGCGCCGTCGCCTTCGACAAGACCGGCACGCTGACCGTCGGCCGACCGCGCGTGCTCCACGTGCTGCCGCTCGCCGGCCACGACGAGCGCGAGCTGCTGGAGCGCATCGCGGCGCTCGAGGCGCGCAGCGGGCACCCGGTGGCGCGCGCCATCCTCGACTACGCCGGCGCGCGCGGCGTGGTTCCGGCGCCCGCTGCGGCACACCGTCTGCTGCCGGGACGGGGCGCCAGCGGACGCTTCGCGGGCAAGGAGTACTGGGTCGGGTCGCACCGCCTGCTCGCCGAGCGCGGCCAGGAGTCCCCCGACCTCCGGGCGCAGCTCGCGGCGATGACCGGGGCCGGGCGCAGCTGCGTCGTGGCCGGCAACGACGATCACGTCTGCGGCTTGATCGCGGTGGCGGACGGCGTCCGCGAGGGCGCGGCCCAGGTGGTCGCCGAGCTGCGCGATCTGGGCATCGAATCGGTCTCGATGTTGACCGGCGATCACCGCGGCACGGCCGAGGCCATCGCCCAGGAGCTCGGGATCACCGAGCTCGCCGCAGAGCTCCTGCCGGACGAGAAGGTCGAACAGGTCCGCGCTCTGGTGCGCCGCCACCGCTACGTCGCGATGGTCGGCGATGGCGTCAACGACGCGCCGGCGCTCGCCGAAGCGACGCTCGGCATCGCCATGGGGGGAACGGGCGCCGACGCCGCCGTCGAGACCGCCGACATCGCGCTGCTCTCCGACGATCTCTCGCGCCTGCCCTGGCTCGTCCGCTTCTCGCGGCGCACCCTCGCCGTGCTGCGCCAGAACGTCGCCTTCGCCCTGGCCGTCAAGGCGGCCTTCGTGATCGCCACCGCCCTCGGAGCGGCCTCGTTGTGGGGGGCGATCGCGGCCGACCTCGGCGCCACGCTGCTGGTGGTCGCCAACGCGCTGCGCCTGCTGCGCGGTTAGGGAGCCTGAGCCGGACCGGATCGCCGCGGGCGGCGGCGAACGAACGCCGACAGCGCGAGCAGCGCCGCGCCGACCAGCACCACGCCCGGCCCGGCGGGGCGGCCCAGCTGCTGCGCGACGACGAGACCGGAGAGCGTCATGGCGAGCCCGGCGAGACAGGCGACCAGGATCGCCGGGACGAGACCCCGACAGAGGCGCAGCGCGATCAGCGGCGGAATGGCGAGCAGCGCGATCGCCAGCACCACGCCGACCAGCGCCAGCAGCGCGACCAGCGAGACCGCCACCAGCAGGAGCAGCAGGAAGTCGAGCGCCTGGACCCGCATCCCCTGGAGCCGTGCATGCTCCGGATCGAACGCGGTCGCCAGCAGCTCGCGTCCGAGCAGCGCGAAGACCACCAGCACGACGAGGACGATGGCCGCGAGCACCGCGAGATCCTGGCCACGGATCTCGGCGATGTCGCCGAAGAGGTAGCCCTCGATGTCGACGTCGTCGCCACGCGCGCCGGCGATGAGCCACATGCCGACCGCCATGCCGATCGCCCAGAGCACGCCGATCACCGCATCCTGCCGGTCGCTGCGCTCGCGATCGAGCGCGGCGAGCACGGCGGCTGCGAGCGCGGCGACGCCGAAGGCGCCCCAACGGGGATCGAATCCGGCGGCGAGCGCCAGCCCGATTCCGCCGAAGGCGGCGTGCGCGACGCCGCCGCCCAGCGCGACCAGGCGGCGCAGCACGACCATCGTCCCGATCAGGCCGCAGAGCAGGCTGCCCAGCACGGCCGCCGCGACGGCCTCCGGGGCGAGGCCGCAGAGCTGGCCCAACGGGAGCGCCGCCGGCTCAATCATGGCCGTGCCCGCAGATCAGCGGATGGGCGTGCAGCCCGGCGATCTCGAGCGGCTCCAGCCGGCGGTCGACCAGCAGGGCCCGGGTCGGCGAGAAGACTCCCGGCGCCAGGTCGTGGGTCGCCAGCACCACTGCCGTGGAGCGTGGCAGCTCGCCGACGAGCGCCCAGAGGACGCGGCGCGAGGGCTCGTCGAGCGACGCCGTCGGCTCGTCGAGCACCAGGAGATCGGGCCGGGCGACGAGGGCGCGCGCCACCAGCGTCCGCTTCAGCTCACCGCCCGAGAGCTCGTCGAGGTAGGCGCCGGCGAGCGCGCCGAGGCCGAGCCGATCGATCATCTCCGCCGCCGCGGCTCGCGCGGCGGCGGGCAGGCGGCGCAGCGGGCGCCGTTCGGACAGGCGGCCTTGCAGCACCACCTCGGCGACGCGCAAGGGAAAGTGCCGGTCGAATGCCGGGAACTGCGGCACGTAACCGAGGCGGAGCGCGCCGCGCGGCGTCTCCCAGCGCAGCCGCCCCGAGCTCGGCGGGCGCAGACCGAGCAGCAGGCGCAGGAGCGTCGTCTTGCCGCCGCCGTTGGGCCCGAGCAGCGCCAGGCGGTCGCCGCGCGCCAGGTCGAGATCGATCTCCTCGAGCGCCAGGTCACCGCCGTAGCGGCAGCTCGCCCGCTCCAGGCGGAGGAGTCGCTCTCCCCCCTCGGTGGTCGCGCCGGCGCTCATGCCATCAAATGATAGCGGATTCTCAGCAGAGCCGGGACGCCCCGTCGTGACGTGCGAGGTAGCCGCGCAAGCGGAGCTTGCGCCGCGTGTTGGCGGAGCTCATGTAGCGCACCGTGCCGAAGATCGGTCGCTCGGGCCCCCAGGGCCGATCGAAGCGGCCGAAGCACCAGGAGATTCCGCTCAGCGAATTCGGGTCGCGGCCGTCCAGGGCGTACTTGTCGTTGAGCTCGAGCAGGCGCTCGAGCGCGCACGGCGGATCGGGTGACCACTCCAATACTCGCTTGCCCCAGAGCATGCGCAGATAGTTGTGGATCCGCCCCTCCGCGAGGAGCTCGCGTTGCGCGGCGTTCCACAGCTCGTCGTCCGTGCCCGCCGCGGCGAGCTCGGCGAGCGAGTAGATCCGGTCGCGCGCGTCGCCGGCGTGCCGGCCGAGAGTCGCGACCGCCCAGGCGGGAAGCGACGAGTAGCGCGCCGCATCCGGCCGGTGACGGCAGAAGTGAAAGCCGAGCTCTCGCCAGGTGACCAGCTGGTCGAGGAAGGCCTCGGCCGATGGCGACATCCCCCACCAGCCGGCGCGCGCGCCCGAAGCCGAGCGCGCCGTGTCCTCGGGCGACCAGCGCTCGCGCTCGGCGAGCTCCGCCAGCACCTGATACGGCGCGACGTGTCCGAAGTGGAGGTAGGGCGACAGCCCGCTCGACGCGTCGTCGTCGGGGTGATTGCGCCGCTCCGCGTAGTCGGCGAGCTTGCGGTCGAGGAACTCGGCGAGCCGCGCCTCGGCGGCCGAGCTGCCACCGCGCAGCGTCGCGACCGGCGGGACCGAGTGATCGATCGGCAGCTCGGCGAGCGCCGCGGCCTCCCCGGCGAGCAGCGCGGGGGAGGCGCGCGGCCAACGCTCGACGATCGGGCGTGGCAGGGCGGCGAGCGAGGGCAGATCGAGCGCGGCGAGCGGCGAGGCGGCGGGAAGCGCCGCCAGATGCTCGCGCAGGTGCCGCTGCAGGGTGCGCCGGAAGGCGAAAGCCGTGGCGGGAGCCGCTGGCGTCACGGCGAGGGGAAGGAGGCCGTTCGAGTCCACCGCCTCGAGCCGGCAATCGACCTGTGAGGATGCCGCGGCGAGCAGTCGGGGCAGGAAGAACGCCGGCGAGTCGTCGGTCACGATCGCGGCGGCGTGGCGCGAGAGCGCGGCGACGAGTCCCCGGCCGGTGCCCCGCTCCCTCTCGACGTACGGGTAGTAGAGCACGCCCGGCGACGCGGCGCGGCGGGCGTTGTCCGCCATGCCGTCCAGGACGAAGCGATGCAGGCGGTCGCTCGCCCAGGGATACCCGACGCCGAGCGCCTCCAGCACGACGAGCGGCCTGCCGAGCTCGCGCGCCCAGGCGAGCGCCCGGTCGAGCGAATGATTCCAGGCGAGCCGCCGGAACGCCGTCATCCAGTAGAGAACGAAGGCGCCGCCGACGCGCGGTGGCCGGTCGACGAGGACCCGAAGGCGAGGGTCGGGAGAGAGCTCTTGGGCGAGGCGCAGGGCGGGGTCTCCGTCGCCCGATGCTACGCCGAACCAGGGCGTGGCGAACCGCCCCGCGGCGTCAGATCTCGACCTGAGCGCCGAGCTCGACGACCCGGTTGGGTGGGATGCGGAAGAAGGCGTTGGCCGGCCGCGCGTTGCGCGCCAGATAGACGAAGAGCCGCTTGCGCCAGCGCGAGAGCCCGCTCTTGCCGGTGGTGAGCACGGTCTCGCGGCCGAGGAAGTAGCTCACCGCCTCCGGATCGAGGCTCAGCCCCTGCTCGGCGGCGCGGCGCAGCACCTGCGGCACGTTCGGCGTCTGCATGAAGCCGTAGTGCGCGATGACCTCCCAGAAGCCCTCGCCCAGCTCGCGCAGCTGCACCCGGTTCTTCTTGGCGACCTCGGGAACACCCTCGGTCACGATGGTGAGCAGGACGACCTTCTCGTGCAGCACCTTGTTGTGCTTGAAGTGATGCAGGAGAAGCGGCGAGGTCACGCCCATGGTGGACGTCATGAAGACCGCGGTCCCCGCGACGCGATATGGCGCGTTCTCCCGCAGCCGGGAGAGGAAGTAGTCGAGCGGGATGCTCGACCCGACGAGTTGGCGGCGCAACGCCGTCCGTCCCTTCTTCCAGGTGGTCAGCACGACGAAGATCCCCAGCGCCACGACGATCGGCACCCAACCGCCGCTCGAGATCTTGACCGCGTTGGCCGCGAGGAAGGGCAGGTCAATCGCCATGAAGACGGCGCCCAGCGCGAGCGCTTGCCAGAGCGGCCACTTCCAGATGCGGCGTTCCACCGAGAAGAGGAGAATCGTGGTGATCACCATGGTTCCCATGACTGCGATGCCGTAGGCGGCGGCCAAGTTCCCCGACTCGCGAAACGCCAGCGTCAACGCCACACAGGCGATCGCCATCAAGCGGTTGACTTCCGGAACATAGATCTGGCCGCTCGCCTCGCCCGAGGTGTGGACGATGGTCAGACGAGGCGAGAACCCGAGCTGAATCGCCTGCTGCGCCAGCGAGAAGGCGCCCGAGATGAGTGCCTGCGACGCGATGACCGCCGCGGTGGTGGCAATCGCCACCAGCGGATAGAGGAACCACTCCGGGGCGAGCGCGTAGAAGGGATTCTCGATCACGTCGTCACCGCGCGCGAGCAGGATCGCTCCCTGGCCGAAGTAATTCACCAGCAGCGCCGGAAAGACCAGCGAGAACCAGGCGAAGCGGATCGGCTTGCGCCCGAAGTGGCCCATGTCCGCGTAGAGCGCCTCGCTTCCGGTCACGCAGAGGACGACGGCGCCCAGGATGAGGAATCCGTGCAGCCCGTTGTGGACGAAGAAACGCACCGCGTGCAATGGATTGACCGCCGCCAGGACCTCCGGATGCGCGATCACCGCCGGCACTCCGAGCGCCGCGATGACCAGGAACCAGATCAACATCATCGGACCGAAAATGGCGCCGATCCCCGCCGTGCCGCGACGCTGGACCAGAAAGAGCGAAACCAGGATGACCAACGCGAGCGGCACGACCCAGGGGCGGAAGAAGGGCGTCGCGACATCCAGGCCCTCGAGCGCACCGAGCACCGAGATCACCGGCGTGATCATGCCGTCCGCCCAGAGCAGGGCAGCGCCGAAGAGCGCCAGCGAGACCAGCAGCACCCATCGCCGGCGGCCCGTCTCTCCCTTCCGCGGATGGCTGCGCTGCTCGGTGACCAAGGCGAGGAGCGCCAGGATGCCACCGTCCCCATGGTTGTCGGCGCGCATCACGAAGCCGATGTACTTGACGACGACGATGAGCGTCAGGGCCCAGAAAACGAGGGAGAGGATGCCGAGCACGTTGCCGAGCGACACCGATACGCCGTGCGGCAGCGCGAAGCACTCCTTCATTGCGTACAGCGGAGACGTCCCGATGTCCCCGTAGACCACGCCCAAGGCGCCCAGTCCGAGCCGGAGCAGATCGGAAGTCGAGCGGACGGCCGGGGCGTGGGAGGTGGCGGGCAGATCGGCTCCCGTTGTCGAATTTCCGCGCGACATGACGGGGGCGAAGCCTAGCACGAGGAGGTTCGCCACTCGCCCCCGGAATGCGCCTGGCATCGTCCGCGCGGAGCGTCCTAAGATGGCGCCCGGCCATGCCTCCCGACGCGCTGCCGCTCCTCCTCTTCGCGCTGACCTACCTCTTTCTCGCCCTCGGGCGGATCCCCGGGCTGGCGCTCGACCGCACCGGCTTCGCGTTGCTCGGCGCGCTCGCCTTCCTGGCGGTGGGTGCCATCTCGCTCGAGGAGGCCAAGCTCGCGATCGACGCGCCGACGCTCACCATCCTGTTCAGCATGATGCTGCTCTCGGCGCAGTACCAGCTCTCCGGGCTCTACGGCGCGATCGGCCGCCGACTCGGCGCGGCCCGTGACGCGCGCCGCCTGCTCGCCGGGGTCCTGCTGGTCTCGGCGGGATTGGCGGCCGTGTTGACCAACGACGTCGTCTGTTTCGCGCTCGCGCCGCTGGTCGGCGCCGCGCTGCTCGGCAGCGAGCTCGATCCGGTCCCCTTCCTGCTCGCCATCGCCTGCGGCACCAACCTGGGCAGCGCGCTCACCCCGATCGGCAATCCGCAGAACATCCTGATCGCGCAGCAGATGGGCCTGCGCTTCCTGCCGTTCGTGGCGGTCTGCGCGCTGCCGGTCGCCCTCTCGCTCGCCTTCACCTACTGGTTCCTCGCCCGCCGGCTGCGCCGCCGCGCCGTCGCTCCGTCGGCTCCTTCCGCGGCGCTCGAGCCGCCGCCGGTCGACCGGCGGGAGGCGGCCAAGGCGATCCTGCTCACCGGCGCGGCGATCGCCCTCTTCCTCTCTCCGATTCCCACCTACCTCTCGGCTTGCGCCATCGCCGGAGTGGTCCTGACCAGCCGCAAGATGCACACCCGCACGATGCTCGGCCTGGTCGACTGGCAGATGCTCGCCCTGTTCGTCGCGCTGTTCATCGTCACCCGCGGCCTCGAGCTCTCGGGATGGACCGAGGCCGGACAGCGGGCTCTGGCCGCCGCCGGCCTGCCCCTCACCGACGCGGCCGTGTTGGTCCCAGCGGTCGCGCTGCTCGGCAACCTGGTGGGCAACGTGCCGGCGGTGATGGTCCTGTTGCGTTTCGTGCCGCCCGAGCCCTTCGTCGGCTACGCCTTGGCCCTGGCGTCGACGTTCGCCGGCAACGCGGTCCTGGTCGGGAGCGTCGCGAACCTGATCGTCGTCGAGCAGGCCGACCGGATCGGGGTGCGCATCGGGTTCCGCGAGCACTTGCGGGTGGGTCTGCCGGTGACCCTGGTCTCGCTCGCAGCGGCCGTCCTCACCCTGCTCGCTCTCGCCCCCTAGGGGCTCCCCGGTCGCGGCCCGTCGATCCGCGCGAGCACGCCGCGGCAACCTCGGAGGCGGGCGAGAGAGCGAGCGAAACGGCTCTCCCAGCCGGGCGGCAGCTCGAGGTCGGGGGCGCCGGCGAGGAGCTGCGAAACGATCTCGTCCTGGCAGCTTCCCAGCAGAGAACCGGCACGGTCGACGTCGGCCAGGAAGCCGCCTTCCACCGCGAGGAGCAGTGCGTTGGTGCCGTCCTCGTCGGTGGCCCGCGGGTCGCCGCCGGCCGCGAGGAGCATGGCAACCAGCTCGGCGTCGCCGGCCGTCACGGCGGCGAACAGCGGCGGACGCCCTGAAGCTCCGCGGGCATTGGGATCGGCGCCCGCGGCGAGCAGCGCCGCCACGGCGCGGCGCGCGTCCTTGTGGATGGCGTGCTCGAGCGGCGTCCAGCCGTTGCGGCCGGAGCGCCGGTCGATCACCGCGCCGGCACGCACCAGCCCGGCGATCGACTCCGTATCGTCGTCCCGCGCCGCCCGCGCCATGGGCGTCAACCCGTCACGATCCAGCGACTCGACCAGGCTTCCCGCGGGAATCCCGGCCGCGGGGAGATCGCGCGGCGCCGCCGAAGGGCGCCAGCGTCCGCGCCCCAGGAAGGCGAAGGCGAGCGCGACCGCGACGATGAGCATGGCGAGCACCGGTCCTGAGTGGATGAACCGCCGCACGATCTTGGAACGCTGGGCCATCGCTTCCCTCACGGCGCCGACGGCGCGCTCCTCCTACTCCGCCGGCTCGACGTCGTAGGCGCTGTCGACACCGAGGCGGGCGAGCAGGTTTTGCAGGATCCGCGCGGTCATCCCCCAGACCAGGAACCGGCCGACGTGGTAGATGCGCAGCCGACGCGACTGCCCGTTGATCGCCACTTCGCGTTCCTCGATCATCCTCGGGTTGGCGAGCGCCGCGAGCGGCGCGCCGAAGACTTCGTCGATCTCCCTGGGATTGGTCTTCAGCTCGCAGGGAAACGGCATCGCGCCGACGCAGGGAACGACCCGGAAACCGCTCGGGGTGGCCACCTCGTCGAGCTCGCCGAGGCGCACGATCCTCCGGGCGTCGAGCCCGATCTCCTCCTCCGCCTCGCGCAGCGCGGCGCTCCACAGGTCTTCGCCCATCTCTCGCCCGCCGCCCGGAAAGGCGATCTGGCCGCGGTGGTGCGGCAGCTCCTCGGCCCGCTTGGTGAGCAGCGTCCAGAGCTGCCCGCCGTCGACGTAGAGCGGCACGAGGACGGCAGCCTGGCGGCTGTCGGGCCGGCCGGCCGACGCGAGCCGGCTGGGGGGTGGCGAGGCGAGGCGCGCCCGCACCTGTTCAATCCAGCTCTCGCGCACCGCCTCGCTCAATGCGACTCCGGCGCCGGCACGGCCGGACGGGCGAGCTCGAGGTCGAAGGGGATCGGAGCGAGCGGCGCCTGCGGCAGCTCGAGGCGGAGGAAGTAGATCGCCACCGGCTGATGGCTCCACCAGACCGGATGGCGGCGCGCCGGCCCGCCGAGCCGCACTTCGAACGCCACTTCACCACCCGGTCGGAACGTCGTGTTCCCGGCCTCACCGCCCTGGATCTGCAGCGCGCTCGGCCCTTTCTCCCCGAAGGTCAGGCGCAGCGAGGAGAGGGGCCGGTCGCTCGCCACCGCGAGCTCACCGACCCGGCTCCCCTGCCAGGCGAGGCCTGACGAGGTCGGAAAGATGTTCCAGCTCGTGGCGCGCAGGCGCACCCCGCCGCGCGCGATCTCGTGCGCACCGGGAAGCGTGCGCAACGTCGTTTCGAAGGGGAGCGCCGTGCGCACGGCCTCGGTGAATCGCCGGATCGCCGCCGGCGCCACCGTGCCGTCGCTCAGCGGTTGCCACCACCGTGGCGCCAGCAGCGGCGCGGCGACGAGCAGCAGGACGATCGCCCAGCGCGGCCGCTCGATCCGTCCCGGCAGGAACCAGAGCGCGCCGAAGACCGGCAGGAACCAGGCGTTGCCCACCGCCGCGAGATCGCCGGCCCAGTCGAAGGGATAAAGCGTCAGCTGCAGCGCGGCGGCAACCAGGGCGGCGACGGGGAGCCCACGCCGCCCCGCTTCGGCCGACGGCGCGGCAAGCAGGAGGAGCACCGGCAGGTAGCCCGCGAGGATCCCGGCGTTGCGCCCCACCAGCAGGTAGAAACCGTTCCAGCCGAGCAGCGCCGGCGAGAACACCCAGGAGGGCATGGACCAGGGCGCTCCGCCCAGCAGGGTCACGCTTCCCACGGTCGCGGCGAGGCCGATCGCGAACGCCGCGCCGCCGATCGACCGGCGCCCGCGCGGCGCGGCCGCGACCAGCGGCCCGGCGAGCGGCAGGTAGGCCGGCGAGAGGGCGGCCGCCAAGCCGAAGACCAGACCCGCCGCGAGCCAGCGGAAGGCCACCCCCGGCGCGGCGAGCTCACCGCCGTAGATCCCCTTCGCCGGCGCCACGGTGAAGCGGCTCCAGACCAGCGCCGACGCCGCGACCACGGACGCCAACCCGAGCAACTCGGGCTGGAGTCGAAAGAGAAAAGTGAACGCGACACTGCCGAAGAGGAGGATGGAGATCCAGAACGGCGCCAGGTCCCCCCAGACCTCCCGCGTCGCCCACCAACCCAGGGCCGCGGAGCCCCAGAGGAGCATCAAGTTGAGACCCCAGAGGCCGAGCTCGCCACCCCAGCGCGCGGCGGCGCCCCAGGCCCGCGCCGCGAGCCAGGGCGCCGCGAGCGCGTCGCCGCTCGCCGCCATCTCGACGCCGCGCGGTTCGCCGCCGAAGCGCGCCCGGTAGCGCTGCAAGTCCTCGTCGGTCCGCAGACCGTCGCCATCCTCGGCCCAGCTCGTCGCGGCGAGCCAGAGCGTCGTTTCGGCGCCCGGCGCCGGGGGCCGCTCCGGGGCACGCGCCACGACCAGCGCCGAGGTCGCGATCGAGAGCGCGACGAGCAGCAGCCGCCCGAGCCTCACACCCATCGGTCCCACTCCCAGCCGCCCAGCGGGCGATGTCCCTCGGCGAGCATCACCATCGGCTTGATCAGCAGCCGGGCCGACTCCTCGGGCCGGCGCAGCTCGAGCGTGAAGCTCCGGCTCTCGCCGGCATCGAGCGGTTGCGACAGGGTGAGCCACCGCCGTCCGGCGTAGAGGTCGCGGCCACCGGAGTGGAACTGCACCTCGAAGATCACGCCACCAGGGTTCGCCTGGCTCGGCAACCAGCGATGTCGGCCGACGTTGGTCACCCGGATGTCGAGCTGGCGTTTTTCGCCCGGCGTCCAGTCGTCCGCCTGCTCGACCTCGATTCGTCCCGGCGCGCGAACGTGCAACGCGGTGCTGCCCGGCCCGGGCCGAGGCCGCTCGGGCGCGAGCGGCGCCAGCCTGGCCAGCTCGGCCACCGACTCCACCATGCAGTCCGCGGCGAGCTCCGGGGCGTGGCGCTCGGCGACGAAGCGGCGGGCGCGCCGTCCCATCTCGGCCAGCACCTCGGGCGCCGCGAGACGATCCCGCAGCGCCGCCGCCAGGGCCTCCATCTCGCCGGCGCCCAAGGGCACGTGCAGCGCGATCGCTTCCGGCAGGTCGCCGAAGTCGGCGTAGTCCGACACCGCCACCGGCCGGCCGACGGCGAGGATGCGCAGCAGGGAGGCCGAGGTCTCACCGGCGGTCGGGTAACGCAGGTTCAGGCAGAGGTCGGTGGCGGCGATCGCCGAATCGAGCTGCTCGAAGGGGAGGAAGCCGGTGACGTGAACGCGCTCCCCCACGCCCATCTCGTCGGCGAGCTGCTGATAGTTGGAATAGGGCGAGAGCTCGCCCCCGATCAGCAGATGGACCGACGCCAAGCCCGGTTCGGCCAGGGCGCGGATCGCGACGTCGGTGCGCTTGATCGGCGTCTGGAAGCCGAACGAGCCGAGGAGCGGCGCACCCTCGGGGATGCGCCAGGCGGCGCGGAATGCGGCGCCGCGCTCGCGCTCGGCCAGCGGCGGGAGCGGAATGCCCATCGGCACGACCCGCACCGCGAGCTCGGGATCCTCCTCGCGAAGCACCGCCGCCGCCC
Organism: uncultured Thermoanaerobaculia bacterium; assembly: GCA_964481735.1. GTDB lineage: Bacteria > Acidobacteriota > Thermoanaerobaculia > Multivoradales > JAGPDF01 > JAGPDF01. The sequence continues at coordinate 6,440 of CAYZWR010000035.1, read as the reverse complement.
ACTGCCCGTGGACGAGGACGCCACGCTGGCGGCGCAGCAGCGATCGGTTCGCCGGCAGGAAGAACTGCGCCGATCGGCCGAAGGCCCCCCAGCGCACCGGGCGCGCCGCGGCCGCGCCGATCCAGCCATGGTCCTCCTCGAGGGCCGCGAGGTAGGGCGCGAACTCTCCCTTGCCGACGGTGCGATCGAGCAGGAAGTGATGCAGCACCAGGTCGTGCAGGACGAGCACGCCAGGGCGCTCCATCGCGAGCTCCCAGATCGCCGCGTGATAGCGGTTGTTGCCCATGTGGTAGAGCGGGAGGCGCCCCCCCTCGCCGGCCCGCGCGGCCGGCTCCGGCCGATAACGCGCAGCGACCTCCGGATCGAGCGGCTGATCGGGCAGGCGGAGCACCCGGACGTCGGCCCGCGCCAGCAGGTGTGGCAGCAGGTCGAGGCTGTAGTCGGCGATGCCCGACCGCACGGGGGGGAGTGGGGAGAGGTAGTCGAGGCGCAACACGGCCGGCCGATTCTACGGCTTCGACCCGCTCGCCGCCGCCCCCGCACGACGCATAGACTGCGCGGGACCTTGAGCGACTCCGTCTCCCCGACCTCCGGCTCCGGCCGCGACCTCCGGCTGGACCTGCTGCGCGGCCTCTGCGTCGCGCGGATGCTGCTGGTCCACCTCGGCTGGAGCGCCGGCCTCTTCCGCTTGCCGTTCGGCCTGGTGACCGCTGCCGAGGGGTTCTTCCTGCTCTCCGGCATCACCCTGGGGCGGGTCGGCCGGCGCTACGCGGCGACCGGGCGGGCGAGCGCCTTCGGATGGCGGCTGCTGCGCCGCGCGAGTTGGCTGTGGGTGGCCAATACGCTGCTGGTCGCCGCGTTCCATGCGCTCGACGGCACCTGCGCCTGCCCCTCGGGCGTTCTCGAAGCGGCGTTCGGCGACCTGCCCACCTGGCACCGGCTGCTCGCTTTCGATCAGCCGTCGGTGCTCCACGTGCTGCCGCGCTACGTCGTCTTCCTGGCGGTGACGCCGCTCGTCCTGGCCGCCATCCGCGCCGGCGCCGGGGTCTGGATCGGCGCACTCTCGGTGCTGCTCTGGCTGCACACCCGCAATCCGTACCACGCCTTTCGCCTGCCTTTCTTCGAAGGCGAGGCGTCGCACTTCCCGGTCGCCGCCTGGCAGCTGCTCTTCGTGCTCGGTATCCTGCTCGGCCATCGCCGCTGGGGCGGGGACGACAGCGGGCGGATCTCGCGCACCTCGGCGGCGGTCGCCGGAGCTCTCGCCCTCCTCTTCGCCTTGCTCGAGCGCTACGGCATCCCGCTGTTCGGCGCGATCTCGGCCGGCTGGACCGACTTCTGGTTCGGGCGGCCCCTGCTGGGGCCTTACCGCCTGCTCAACCTCGCGGCGTTCGGACTGCTGTGCTGGTGGGTCGTCGACCGCTGGCTGGGGCCGATTCGTCGCCTCACCGGCTGGCTCCTCGAACCGCTCGGCCAACGCGCCCTCGCCGCCTTCCTGCTGCACGCTCCGGTCGCCTGGATGATCGCCTGCCTGCCCGCGTCGCTGCACTCGCCGCTCGCCACACCCCTGGTCGCGATCGCCGGCCTGCTGCTGGTCCTCGTCCTCGTCCGCCAACCCTGGGTGCAACGCCTGCTCAGCCCGGTCTGAGGCCCGCCCTTCCCGCCGGCGATCGGTGCCCCCGGCCGCCACAGCCGGAGTCGGGCGAGCCGCGCGACCTAGTCCGCGGTCGCGGCGAGGGTGCGCGTCAACGCGAAGTGCGTCAGGCCGTAGGCCACACCGGCGAGCGCCAGCAGGACGACGGCGAGGTGCAGCGCCGGCGGCTCGAACGCCCGGCCGAAGATCGGATCGCGGAAGGCGAAGTTGATGTTGTCGCCCTGCGGCGTCGCGAGGCGGCAGACGACGATGGCGATCGTCGCGATGCCCGCCTGCAGTCCCCAACCCCGGCGATCGTAGCCGACCCGCCGCACCGCCCAGAGCGTCACCAGCGGCCAGGCCAGGTGGTAGAGCGAGAGCCCGCGCGTGAAGAGCGGATACTGCGGGTCCCACATGTACTCGGTGCCGCCGTAGAGGTGAGCGCCCGAGACCAGCCGCCAGCCCGCATCGAGTCCCCAGGCGAGCCCGATCACCGGCGCAGCGATCGCCTGACTCGAGAGCACCAGCCGGTCGCCCGCCCACAGCGCCGCGGCGGTCAACACGACCCCGAGATTGCACAGGAAGAGGAAGTTGAGCCAGCCGTAGGCGATCGCGTAGCTCGGCAGGTAGACCGCCAGCCAGGCGAGGCCCGCCCAACGCAGACTCGGAAAGGGGTGGCCCTTCACGCCGGAGTGCTCTCGCCGGGGATACCCGCGAAGAGGTCGCTCTCGCGTTCCGCGGCGACGTTCACCCGGCTGAAGACGCGATAGAAGCTCTGGACTCCCCAGAGCTCGGGATGCCCCTCTTCGGGGTAGGCCGCCAGCCGGTCGTACCCCGAGAGCTGCGAGGGATGACACTGCACGGCGCGCCAGACGGTTTGCCAGTGCGCCCGCGTGTCGACCACCGTGGTCACCGCCCAGTCGGGCCACGCCACCGCACGCCGTTCCCGGCCGTCGACCCGCGTCACCAGCTCGCCGAACGCCGCTTCGTAGATCGACCAGCGTGCCGCGGTGGTCACCGTCCAGTAGAGCTTTTCGACCCGATGCGACGAGTCTCCGGCGGCCGCCGCTTCGACGATCGCCGCCGCCGTCCACTGCGACACCGCGACATGATCGGGGTGCCCGTAGGACCCATCGGCCCCGAATGTCACCACCACCTGCGGGCGCACGCGGCACAGGATCGTGGCCAGCCGCGCCGCGGCTTCGACCGCATCGACCCGCGCCAGCTCGCCGTCGAGGTAGCCGAGCAGGTGGACGTCGCGAATCCCCAACACCGCTGACGCACAGCGCAGCTCCTGCTCGCGCACCGGGCCCACCACGGCGGCGCCCGGGCGTTCGCGACCGATCCTCCCCCGCTCGCCGAGCGTCGCCGTCACCAGGTGGGTCGAGACCCCTTCGGCGGCGTACTTGGCGAAAGTCCCGCCGAGTCCCAGCGACTCGTCGTCCGGATGTGCCAGGACCGCGAGCAACCTGCGCTCTGCCATTCACCCTCTCCCCGAGCTGTCTTCCGAACGCGAGTTTCGCACGAAGCACGGTCCGCGCGGCAGGCGCTCGCGCGCTCCGCTGGCGTGGGGTAGCGTTGCCTCGCACGCCGACGGGAGACCCGATGTCCGACCCTCGCCCGCTGCTCATGATCCCCGGTCCGGTCGAGATCTCGCCGGCCGTCGCCGCTGCCGCAGCCGCGCCGCCGCGCAGCCACCTCGACCCGGAGCTCGTCGCCGCCTACGGCCGGGCGCTCGCCGCGATCCGCCGCCTCTGGCTCGCCGATCCGGCCAGCCAGCCCTTCGCGGTGCCCGGCGGCGGGACGCTGGCGATGGAGTCGGCGGCGACCAACCTGCTGGCGCCCGGCGAGCGAGCGCTGGTGGTGAGCAGCGGCTACTTCGGCGAGCGAATGGCAGAGATGCTCGGCCGCCGCGGCGCCGAGGTCACCGTCCTCGGCGCGCCCGCGGGCGACGCTCCCGATCCCGCCTCGGTCGGCTCCGCCCTGGCCGCAGCGCAGCGCGCCGGAGCGCCTTTCAAAGCAATCTTCGTCACCCACGTCGACACCTCGACCGGGGTCCGGGTCGATCCCCGACCGCTGGCCGAGCTCGCGCGCCGGCACGGCGCGCTGTCGGTCTTCGACGGCGTCTGCGCGACCGCAGGCGAGCGCTTCGCGATGGCCGAATGGGGCGCCGACCTCTACTTCACCGCCTCGCAGAAGGCGCTCGGACTGCCACCGGGACTGGCGCTCTGGGTAGCCGGGCCGCGCGCCCTCCAGGCCCGCGCCGGGCTCGCGACGCCGCCACCCCTCACCCTCGACTGGAACGCCTGGCAGCCGGTGATGCAGGCCTACGAGGCTGGGCGCGGAGCCTACTTCTCCACTCCGCCGACGACGTTGGTCGCAGCGCTCGACGTGGGGCTCGCGGAGCTGCTGGGCGAGGCGCCGGAACCGGCGGCGGCCCTGGTTGCGGTCGTCGAGCGCCATGCCCGTGCCGCGCGCGCCTTGGGTGCCGCCTGGGAGGCGCTCGGGCTGACGCCGGTGCCGGTGCGCGCCGAGCTGCGGGCCGCGACCCTCTCGGCGCTCCGCTTTCCGCCGGGGCGGGGCAACGAGCTGGTCGGCGCGATCCGCGAGCGCGGCGTGATCGTCGCCGGAGGGCTCCTCCCGGCGCTCGCCGGAAGCTACTTCCGCGTCGGCCACATGGGCGAGGTGACGCGCCACCCCGAAGCCCTGCAGCGCACCGCGCGAGCGATCGGCGATGCCCTCGGCGGCGCCAGCGCGGCGCGCGCCGCGGCCGAGGCCTTCGCCTCGGCCTGGTAGCCGGGCCCGTCGCGACGCCGGCAGGCGATGCGCCATAGGATCGGCCGAGGAGGACTTCCACGATGCCTGGACGCCACTTCCACGCGCTCGCCGCGCTCGGCCTCCTGATGGCTGCCACCTCGCCTACAGCCGCCCAGCCCGCCGCCGACCTGGTGCTTCGCCACGGCAAGCTGGTCACGCTCGATCCGCGCCTGCCGCAGGCGAGCGCTCTCGCGGCGCGCGACGGGCGGATCGTCGCGCTCGGCGGGGATGCCGAGATGGCGCCATGGATCGGGCCGGCGACGCGTGTGGTCGACCTCGCCGGCCAGCTGGCCCTCCCGGGGTTCATCGACGCGCACGCCCACTTCGCCGGCATCGGCGAGGCGGCCGAGAACCTCAAGCTCGGCGGCTACCGCTCCTGGCCGGAGATCGTCGCCGCGGTCGCCGCGGCGGCGGCCCAGACACGCCCCGGCGAGTGGATCGTCGGCCGCGGCTGGCACCAGGAGAAGTGGGAGGTCCCACCCAGCCCGGCGGTGGCCGGATTCCCGGTCCACGACGCGCTCTCCGCCGTGACGCCCGATCACCCGGTGCTGCTCACCCACGCGAGCGGCCACGCGGTGCTGGTCAACGCTCGCGCGCTGGCGCTCGCCGGCATCGACCGCACGACGCCCGACCCGCCGGGTGGCGAGATCCTGCGCACGCCGGACGGCCGGCCGAGCGGCCTGCTCAGCGAGAACGCCGAGGGGCTGGTGCAGGACGCGCTGCGCCGCTGGCGCGCCTCGCGCTCCGCCGCCGAGCGCGAAACGGCGCTGCGCCATACGCTCGAGCTCGCCGACCGCGAGGCGCTCGCCAAGGGCATCACCTCGCTGCACGACGCCGGAGCGACCTTCGAGGAGATCGACCGCCTCGCGGCGATGATGGACGAGGGGCGCCTCGGCATCCGCCTCTGGGTCATGGTCGGCGACACGCTCGAGCGGATGCGTGCCGACCTCGCCCGCTACCGCCGGGTGGGCGCTGCGAACGGCAAGCTCACGGTGCGCGCGATCAAGGCCTACATGGACGGCGCCCTCGGCTCGCGCGGCGCCTGGTTGCTCGCCCCTTATGCCGATCAGCCGTCGTCGAGCGGCCTCGCTTTGACGCCGCTCGCGACGCTCGAGGAGACCGCCCGCCTCGCGCTGGCCAACGACTATCAGCTCGCCGTGCACGCCATCGGCGACCGCGCGAACCGGGAGACGCTGGACCTCTTCGCGCGCGTGCTGGCGGGCGTGCCCGACGGCAAGGCGCGCCGCTGGCGGATCGAGCACGCGCAGCACCTCGATCCCGCCGACATCCCCCGGTTCTCGCAGCTCGGCGTGATCGCCGCGATGCAGGGGATCCACTGCACCTCGGACGCGCCCTTCGTGATCCCGCGGCTGGGCTCCCTGCGGGCGCGCACGGGTGCCTACGCCTGGCGACGCCTGGTCGACGCCGGCGCGGTCATCGCCAACGGCACCGACGCGCCCGTCGAGGACGTCGACCCGATCGCCAACTTCTACGCCACGGTCACGCGACGATCGGCCGACGGCTCGACGTTCTTCCCCGAGCAGGCGCTGACCCGCGAGGAAGCGCTGCGGACCTACACCCTCGACGCCGCCTATGCCGGCTTCGAGGAGCAGGAGAAAGGGTCGCTCGCGATCGGCAAGCTCGCCGACGTCACGGTGCTGAGCAAGGACATCCTGACCGTCCCCGAAGCGGAGATCCTCCAGGCGCGCGTGCGCTACACCATCGTCGGCGGGAAGATCCTCTTCGAAGAAAAGCGATAGGCGGCCACGGTGGCGCCAGCTCTTCGGGCGCCGGATCGGGGCGGGACCGGCCCTCCGGGCGAGGCGGAGGAGACGCGACGCGCCTCGCAAAGCGTTGCGAGCCGGAGCGCGACGGAGCCTCGCCTGGAGGGCCGGCGGCACCGAAGCACTCGCGGTGCGCGATGTTCAGATCGGCGGGACGCTCAGACGGCGTCGGAGCGGTCGTCGGGGGAGGCGATCTTCCCCTTGAGCCA
>CAYZWR010000034.1:0-29485 GCA_964481735.1 uncultured Thermoanaerobaculia bacterium | reverse complement strand
CGTCCTTGAAGCGCTGCTTCTGGCGCGCGTTCATCATCGAGAACGCCATCGCGATGGTGTCTTCCTGCATCAGCCGCTTGAGCTCGGTGAGGGGAATCAACCCGCCGTCGACGCGCAGCACCGGATGGGTCCCGACCTTGAGGTGGAGGTCCGAGGCCTTGCGTTCGACGGCGATCTTGAGCAGGTCGTTGACGTTCATCGCTTACCTCCGCGCGCCGCGCTAGGAGAGCTGCCCGACCGCCGCCGGAACCGGCGCCAGCCAGCCGTACCGGTCCGCCACCTCGCCGCGAGTGATGCCCAGGAACTCCTGCATCAGCCGCCGGGTGACCGGGCCCGGCTTGCCGTCCCCCACGGGGATGCGATCGACCGAGCGGATCGGCGCCACCTCGACCGCGGTGCCGGTGAAGAACGCTTCGTCGCAGGTGTAGAGCATGCCACGCGGGATCGCTTCGCGGCGGATCGGATAGCCGGCGTCCTCGGCGAGGCGGAGGATCGAGTTGCGGGTGATGCCGGGGAGGATCGAGGAGGAGACCGGCGGCGTGAAGATCACCCCGTCCTGGACCAGGAAGATGTTCTCTCCCGAGCCCTCGGAGACGTAGCCGTGCTCGTCGAGCGCGATTCCCTCGGCGAAGCCGTTGGTGATCGCCTCCATCTTGACCAGCTGGGAGTTCAGGTAGTTGGCGGTCGCCTTGGCGAGTGCCGGCGAGGCGCCCGCGCCCATCCGCCGCCAGGTCGAGACGCAGGCGTCGACCCCTTGCTCCACCGCCTCGTCGCCCAGATAGCGCCCCCACGACCAGACGGCGATCACCACGTCGACCGGTGACTTCAGCGGGTTGATGCCCGCCGTGCCGAAGCCGCGGAAGACCAGCGGCCGGATGTAGCAGGCCGCGAGCTCGTTGGCGCGGATCGTCTCGAACACCGCCTGGGTCATCTCTTCGCGCCGGAAGGGGATCTGCATCCGGTAGACCTTGCAGGAGTTCTCCAGCCGCTTCAGGTGATCGGCCAGCCTGAAAACGGCCGGGCCCTGACGGGTGGCGTAGCAGCGGATGCCCTCGAAGAACCCCGAACCGTAGTGCATGGCGTGGGCCATGACGTGGACGGTCGCCTTCTCGAACTCGACCAGGCCGCCGTTCATCCAGACGAACCGAATGCCGGCAAAGGGGTTCTCGGCCACGCGCACCTCCACAGGAAGACTCGGCGGGATGGTAACCCCCACCCCAGGGGGTGTCAACGCGAGAAACCGCTGCCGGCGAGCGCCAGGCCGGCCGCGACGACCGCGGCGGTCTCGATGCGCAGGACTCGTTCGCCGAGCGACCAGCGTGGCAGCTCCAGCCGCGCGAAGAGCTCCCGCTCGTCCGGGCTCCAGCCGCCTTCCGGCCCCACGAGGATCGCCAACCGTCCGTTCTCGGCACCGATTTCGCGAGCTTCGCGCGACTCGCCGCGATCGAGCACCACGAACCGCGCGCCGCCCTCCGCGCGGCGGCGGACCACCTCGCGCAGGCCGCCGGCGTCCGTCACCTCCGGCACCCGTGAGCGCTCGCACTGCTCGACCGCGGAGATCGCGACGCGACCCAGCCGCGCGAGCTGCGACGGCGCGAGCGCGCGCGCGTCGCGCTCGGTCGAGAGGAAGCGGATCGCGACCACCCCGAGCTCCGTCGCCTTCTCCACCAGCCAGGCGGCGCGTTCCGGCTTGGGGGGCGCGACGTAGAGCTCGACCGCGAGATCCGGTTCGTTGGCCGGCGCCGGCTCGCCGAGTGCGACCCGCGCCGAGCGCTTGTCGGCCGCGACGACCTCGGCCCAGCGCGCCTGGCCCCGCCCGTCGACCGCGCGCAGCCGGTCGCCGACCTGGTGCCGCTTGACGCGGAACAGATGGTGATGCGTCTCGCCGTCGAGGACGGCGACACGCTGGAGAAAGAGCTCGCCCGCGAGGAGGAAGGTGGACATTTCGGCGGGTGCGAGCTTGTCACCAGTCGCGGATCGGCAACACCCTGCGACAGGAGCTCACCTAGGAGAGCGGTGGCCGGACCGGCGCGCTCGACCCGCCGGGTCGCTCCAGCTTGGTGAAGCCGAGGGCGGTCCATTCGCCTGCCACCACGTGGCCGATCTCCTCGACCCCGAGCTGGACGACGGCCGCCCGGACTCCCTGCGCCTCGCCGAGCAGGATCCCCGAGAGGATCAACGTGCCGCCCGGACGGAGAGCGGCGGCGAGCGCGGCCATCTCGTCGGCCAGCTCGTGCGGCAGGGCGTTGGCGACCACCACGTCGAAGGCGCCGCGGGCGGCGAGCGCGCCGACCCGGCCGGCGAAGTAGACGGCGGCGCTCCGGTTGGCGCGCGCGTACTGGCCGGCGAGGAAGGCGGCGCCGGGATCGAGATCGAAGCCGATCGCCGCGCGCGCGCCGAGCACGAGCGCCGCCATCGCCAGGATCCCCGAGCCGCAACCGACGTCGAGCACGCGCCGCCCGGCGAGGTCGGTGCGCTCCAGGAGCTCGTAGGCCAGGCGGGTCGATTCGTGACTGCCGACGCCGAACGCGGTGCGCGCGGGAATGCGCAAGACGACCCGATCGCCAACCAGGGCGCGGTCCAGGGCCTCGTCCACCTCGTCCCACTCGCGGGGATCGACCAGCAGTCGCTCCCCGAGCGGGATCGGCGCCGCCGACCGGCGCCAGATCTCCAACCAGTCGCGCTCCTCCACGGCGCCGGCGTCGACCACGGCGGCGCCCGGCACCCACGCCACGAGATCCGCGAGCTCGCCTCTGGCCGGACGTTCCTCTTCGCAGAACGTCGCCTCGACCAGGAGCTCGCCCTCGGCAGCCGGCTCCGAGACGAAGCCCTCGCATCCCGCGGCCCAGAGCCAGGCCGCCAAGAGCTCCTCCTGCGCTACGGGGACGCGAATGCGGACGCGGTGGTGACGCGGCATCAGCCGAAGAGGTCGCGCACCCGCTCGAGCACGCCACGCTCTTCCTTGACCGTCTGCCCCTCGAGCTCGGCCAGGCGCTTGAGCAGCCCGCGCTCCTCGTCCGACAGCTCGGACGGACGCGGCACGCGAATCGCCACCTGCGCGACGTGGTCGCCGCGCCCCGAGCCGCCGAGCCGGTCGATTCCCTTGCCCTTGAGCCGGAACTGCTCGCCGTGCGACGTTCCCGCCGGCAGGTCGAGCGCGGCCGGCCCGTGCAAGGTGGCGATCTCGAGCTTGGCGCCCAGCACCGCCTGCGCATAGCCGACCTCGACTTCGGAGAGAACGTGCGGCCCCTCGCGATGGAAGGTCTCGTGCGGCTCGACCGCCAGGACGACGTAGAGGTCGCCCCGCCGCCCGCCCCGCCGCCCATGCTCGCCTTCGCCGGAGAGCCGCAGGCGCGCGCCACTGTCGACTCCCGCCGGGATGCGCACTTCGAGCGTCCGCCGCTGCTCCAGCCGCCCTTCCCCGCGGCAGGAGGCGCACGGGTCGGTGATCGTGGTGCCCTGGCCGTGACACTGCGGACAAGTGCGCGCCATGGTGAAGAAGCCCTGGCTGTAGCGCACCTGCCCGCGCCCCGCGCAGACGCCGCAGGTCTTGGCCGAGGTGCCCGGCTTGGCGCCGCTCCCCTGGCAGACCTCGCAGGTCTCGAGGCGGGGGATCTCCAGGCTCTTGACGACTCCGAAGGCCGCCTCTTCGAAGCGGATCGCCAGGTCGTAACGCAGATCGGCGCCGGGCTCCGCGCCGCCGCGGCCCGGGCGCGCGCCGAAGACACCGAAGCCGAACAGGTCGCCCAGGATGTCCGAGAAGTCGGCGAACGCCCCGGGGTCGAACCCGCCGTCGAAAGCGGGCGTTCCCTGATGTCCGAAGCGGTCGTAGCGCGCCCGCTTCTCCCCGTCGGAGAGCACCGCGTAGGCCTCCGCGGCCTCCTTGAAGCTCTCCTCGGCGGCCTTGTCGCCGGGATTCTTGTCCGGGTGGTACTGCAGGGCGAGCCGCCGGTAGGCGGCCTTGATCTCCTTGTCCGTCGCGGACCGGGAGACGCCGAGCACTTCGTAGTAGTCGCGGCGCGCAGTCGCCATCGGCTAGCGCTTCGCTCCCAGCCCCGCCGGACCGCCTTCGCTGCCGGGAGGCATGCCCGCGTCGCCGCCGATCTTGCTCATCATCATCTCCGAGAGGGTGCGCGAGATCGAGTTGAGGTCGAAGAGCGCGGTCTCGAGATCCGCCCGGGCGTCGCTGGTGAGCGCCATGCGCGCGCGGAGCAGCGTTTCGGAGCCGCGCTTGCGGTCCTTCTCGGGAAGGGCCTCGGAGAACTGCGACATCACCTTCTCGTTGGTGTAGATCAGGCCTTCGATACGGTTCTTCAGCCGACGGATCTCGCGCTTCTGCGCGTCCGCCTGGGCGAACTTGTCGGCCTCGTTCACCAGGCGCTCGATCTCGTCCTTCGACAGGCCGCCGGCCGGGTTGATCTGGATGGTCTGCGACTGGTTGGTCGCGACGTCGCGCGCCGATACCGAGACGATGCCGTTCGAGTCGATGGCGAAGGTGACCTCGACCTGCGGCACGCCGCGCGGCGCCGGGGGGATGCCCACCAGCTCGAAGCGGCCCAGCGACCGGTTCTCGGTCGCGATCTCGCGCTCGCCCTGCAGCACGTGCACCTCGACGGTGTCCTGGTTGTCGACCACCGTGGTGAAGATCTGCGTGTTCTTGGTCGGAATGGTCGCGTTGCGCTCGATCAGCTTGACGAACAGGCCGCCGTGGGTCTCGATGCCGAGCGAGAGCGGCGTGACGTCGAGCAGGACGAGGTCCTTGATGTCGCCGCGGATGATGCCGCCCTGGATGGCGGCGCCGATGGCGACCACCTCGTCCGGGTTGATGTCGCGATTCGGCGGCCGCCGGAAGATGCGCTCCACGGTCTGCCCCACCAGCGGCGTGCGGGTCTGGCCGCCGACCAGCAGCACCTCGTCGATCTCCTCGGGTTGCAGGCCCGCCTGTTCGAGCGCGTCCTTGCAGGGTCCCTCGGTGCGCGCCACCAGCTGGGCCACCAGGTTCTCGAAATACGTGCGCGACAGGGTGCGCGAGAGATGACGCGGCCCGTTCTCGTCGGCGGAGATGAACGGCAGGTTGATGGTCGCCTCGAGCGCCGTCGAGAGCTCGCACTTGGCGCGCTCGGCCGCCTCCTTCAGCCGTTGCAGCGCCATGCGGTCGCCGCGCAGGTCGATCGACGTCTCGGCGCGGAACTCCTGGATCAGCCAGTCGATGATGCGCTGGTCGAAGTCCTCGCCGCCGAGGTAGGTGTCGCCGGCGGTCGAGCGCACCTCGAAGATCCCTTCCGACAGCTCCAGGATCGAGATGTCGAAGGTCCCGCCGCCGAGGTCGTAGACCGCGATCCGGCGATTGCCGGTGCCGCGGTCGAGACCGTAGGCGAGCGCGGCCGCGGTCGGCTCGTTGAGGATGCGCAACACCTCGAGCCCGGCGATCCGGCCGCCATCCTTGGTGGCCTGGCGCTGCGAATCGTCGAAGTAGGCGGGGACGGTGATGATCGCCTCGCGGACCGGCTCGCCCAGCGATTCCTCGGCGAACGCCTTGAGCTCGCGCAGCACGAACGCCGAGATCTCCTCGGGGCTGTGCTGACGGTCGCGGATCTGGATCTTCACGTCGCCGTTCGGCGCTTCGACCAGCGCGTAGGGCAGCAGGTCGCGCGCGCGCTGCACGTTGGGGTCGTTGAACTTGCGCCCGATCAGCCGCTTGACCGCGAAGACCGTCTGCTGCGGGTTGGTGATCGCCTGGCGCTTGGCGATCTGTCCGACCAGGCGGTCGCCGTCGGGGGTGAAGGCGACGATCGAGGGGGTCGTCCGGCTGCCGTCCCGGTTGGCCAGCACGCGGGGCGAGAAAGCCTCGACCACCGCGATACAGCTGTTGGTGGTGCCGAGATCGATGCCGATGATCTTGCCCACGTCGTCCCCTTTGCGGAAGCCGCCGGCCGTCAGGCCTGCGGCAGGTTCTCCGGCATTTCACCCGGCTCCTCGCCCAGCGCGAGATCCTGCGGCATGGCCACCCGGACCAGCGCCGGACGGAGGAGCCGTTCGTGCAGGCGGTACCCGCGCTGCAGCTCGGCCACGACGGTCGGCACCGCGACCGCCTCGGACTCCTCCTGCGACACGGCCTCGTGCACCGAGGGATCGAAGCGCGACCCGACCGCCGGCACCGCCGCGAGTCCCAGGCGGCGCAGGACGTCGTGCAGCTGGCGCAGGATCATCTCGACGCCTCGGCGCAGGTCGCCGGCCTCGCCCGGCGCCGCCAGCGCCCGTTCGAGGTTGTCGACCACCGGCAGCAGGTCGCGCAGCGGCTCGATCAGGGCGTATCGTCCGATCTCGCTCCGTTCGCGCTCGACCCGCTTGCGGAAATTGTCGAAGTCGGCGCGCAGCCTGAGGTAGCGCTCGTTGGCGCTCGCCAGCTCGCCCTGGAGGCGACGCACCTCCTCGCTCGCGATGGTCGCGGGGGGTTCGACCGCAGGCTCCTCTCCCTCCTCGCCGATCGACAGGATCTCGACCACGGTGTCGTCGAGCTCGCCGGGCTCCGCGCTCTCCATCTCGTCCGGGAGCCGGCCGTTGTTCTTCTCGTCGCTCATGGTCGGCCACCGCCTCCGCGGCCGGCGCTCGCCTCGAGGGCCCGGCTGAGCGACTCGCCGAGAAAGTCGACCAGCGGAATGATCCGCTCGTAGGGCATCCGCGAGGGACCGAAGATCCCCAGCGAGCCCCGCGCCTCCTCGCCAGCGCCGTACGGGCGCGCCACCAGGCTGAAGCCGAGGTCCGAGGTGACCGAGCTGTCCTCGCCGATCACCACCCGGACGCCGCCCCCTTCCATGCACTGGTTGAGCAGGCCGACCAGCCGCTGCCGGTCGGCGAAGGTGTCGAGCAGGCGGCGGATGCGGGTGATGTTCTCGAGCTCCGGCCGGGCGAGCAGCTGCGCGGTGCCTTCGACCAGCACTTCCTGCGCCTGACTGGCCTCGAAGCCGCGCTGCGCGAGCAGGATCGCCCGGCTCAGCAGCTGATCGACCTGCGCCCGCTCCTCGCGCATCTGCCCGAGGAGGCGCTCGCGGATGGCGCGCAGCGACTTGCCGCGGAAGCTCTCGGTGAGGTAGTTGGAGATCCGCACGAGCTCGTCCCGCGAGATCTCCTCCTCGACCTCGATGAGCTTGTTCTCGACGAAGCCGGCCTCGGAGACCACCACGCAGAGCACCCGCCGGCCGGAGAGCTGCACGAAGTCGACGGCGTGCAGCACGGTGTCGCCGATCGCCGGCGTGACGATGATGCCGATCTGGCCCGAGAGGTCGGAGAGCAGCTGGGACGTGGTCTCCATCAGCTTGTCGGGAGTCGCCGCGGCGTGCTCCATCTCCTGCTCGATGCGGCGGCGGTCCTCGGGCGTGACCCCGCGCTGATCCATCAGGGTCTCGATGTAGAAGTGGTAGCCGACCCGGCTCGGCACGCGGCCCGCCGAGGTATGCGGCTGGTCGAGGTAGCCCCAGTCCTCGAGATCGGCCATGACGTTGCGGATGGTGGCCGCGGAGACGCCGTGGCGCGAGTGCTTGGCGACCAGCCGCGAGCTGACCGGCTCGCCGCTCAGGATGTAGGTGTGCACGACATCCTTGAGGATCTCGCGATCCCTGGCGTTGAGCTCGATGGCGGCGCGCACGGGGTGCATGTCGGACGATAGAAATTCCACAGCCCACAGGCACTTGTCGCCGTTGCCTCGGGCTCCGGATCCCGCGTATCTTACCGCAGTGACCGCTCCGCCCCGGCCCCTCGCCGGCCTCACCTTCAGCCTGGTCGGGCCGGGAAAGGTCGGCGGCACGCTGGCCACTCGCCTCGCGGCGCGCGGCGCCCGCTGCGCGGCGGTGGCCGGCCGCCCGTCGAGCCGCGCGACCGCCGACCTCGCGCCGCGCCTCCAGGCCACGGCGGTCGAGCTCGCGGCGCTCGACAGCGGCGGCGAGGAGCTCCTGCTGCTCGCCCTGCCGGAGGGTGCCCTCGCGGCGGCGGCCGAGCTGCTCGCCCGACGGAGCCAGGCGCGGGTGGCGCTCCACGTCTCCGGCGCGCTCGGCGCCTCGGCGCTCGCGCCGTTGGCGTCGGCCGGCGTCGCGACCGGGACCTTCCACCCGCTGCGCGCCTTTCCGCGCGCCGAGCTCGACCAGGGCGCCGAGCCGCTCGCCTGCTTCTTCGCGCTCGACGGCGCGCCGTCCGCCGTCGAACTCGGCCGCCGGCTCGCCGCCGCGCTGGGCGGGACGGCCGAGGTCGTGCCGGAATCCCGGCGCCTGCTCTATCACCTCGCAGCGACCCTGTTCGCCGGCGGCGTCGCCACGGTGGTCGCCGCGGCGCGCGAGATCGTCGAGCGGGGAGGGCTCCCGGCCGCCTCCGCGGCAGGCTACGCGGACCTCGCGCGCGGCGCCCTCGAGGCGGCGCTCGCCGCCGAACGGCCCGCGCGAGCGATCACCGGTCCGGCGGCGCGCGGGGACCGCGAGATCGTGGTCGCCGAGCTCCGCGAGCTCGCCCGGGCCGCGCCCGAGGTCGCGCCGTTGGTCGTCGCGCTCGCCCGCGAGAGTCTGCGTCAGCAGGCTCGGCTCGGCCCGCTCTCGGCCTCCCAGGCAAGCCTCGACGAGGCGTTGTCGCGCGCCGATCTCCTTGACCTCCCGAAAGTTCGGGTGCTAACTTCGGACCGCCCCGACACGGGGTAAGCCCATGGTGTTCTTCAACTACAGCACGATGCAGATGGCGGCCAAGATCGTCTACTACGGCCCCGGTCTGTGCGGCAAGACCACCAACCTGCAGTACATCTACGGCCACACCGCGCAGGACAGCCGCGGCGAGATGGTCTCGCTCGAGACCGAAACCGACCGCACCCTCTTCTTCGATCTCCTGCCGATCGACGTCGGCTCGATCGCCGGATTCAACACCCGCATCCAGCTCTACACCGTCCCCGGACAGGTCTTCTACAACACCACGCGGAAGCTGGTGCTCAAAGGGGTCGATGGCGTGGTCTTCGTCGCCGACTCGCAGCGCCCGATGCTGCAGGCCAACGTCGACTCGCTGAAGAACCTCGAGGAGAACCTGGGCGAGCTCGGTCTGTCGCTCGAGAGCCTGCCGATCGCCTTGCAGTACAACAAGCGCGACCTGCCGGACGTGTGCAGCGTCGAGGAGCTCGACCAGGCGCTCAACCGGCGCGGCTGGCCGAGCTTCGAGGCCTCGGCGGTTTCGGGCAAGGGCGTGTTCGAGACCCTCAAGGGGATCTCGAAGCTGACGTTGATCAACCTCAAGAAGCGGCTCACCAAGGCCGGCACCGAGCCGGCCCAGTCCGGCCGGATGATCGCGATGAACGCTCCGCCGCCGCGGCCCGCCGCGCCTGCGGCGCCCCCGCCGCGCGCCGCGAGCCACCCTGCCGCCGCGGCCCCCGCCCCGACGGCGGCTCCCGCTCCGAACCCGGCTGCGCCTGCGCGGCCTGAACCGGCGCCCGCCCGTCCGGCGGCCGCCACTCCGCCGCTCTCGCCGGCCGCCAAGGCGAAGACGGCCAAGGTGGACGTCCTCGCCGAGCTGGAGAAGATCCGCAAGCAGGCGATGAAGCCGCAGCAGGCCCCGGTCCTTCACGCCGCGACGCCACCCGCGCCGCCGCCGACGGCCGCGAGCGCCACTTCGGGCGCACACCCCAAGTTCTCCGGCCTCAACGGCAAGGGGGAGATCCACCGCTCGGTGGAGCTCACCATGAAGCGCACCGAGCTGCGCCGTGCCCGTCGCTTCCTCCTCAACCTCCGGGTCGAAGACGCCGACCGCCAGGTGGTCGAGGCGATCCGCGACCTGCCGATCGAGATCCAGGACGCCGCCGGCCTCGAACGCGTTCTCCTGCAGTTGAACGTCGCCTTGAAACCGCGCGACTGAGCGCGCCCCCGCTCCCGATGCGGAAGCTCCTCGCCGCCGCCGCGGTCGCCCTGGTCGCCGCGCGGTCCGCCGCGCAACCGCTCTCGCGCCAACAAGTGCTGGAGCTGGTCGAGAAAGGCGTCGCGGAGGATCTCGTGCGCTCCCTGGTCGCCTGCGCCTGCGTCGACTTCGTGGTCGACGAGGCGAGCCTCGTCGAGCTCCGCCGCGAGCTCCCGGCGGCGGTCGTCGCGGCGATGATCGAGTGCCGCGGCGGCACCGCGGCCCGGCCCGAGGGCGACGGAGCGCCGCCTGCCACCCTCCCTGGAGCCGCGAGCGCCACCCCGCTCACCCCCCCGGCGCCCCGCCCTTCCGCGCAGTCGCCGCTCGGCGTCGTGGCCGTCGCTCCCATCGTCCTCGACGGCGAGAGCGACCCCGAGCTGACCACCTACCTGATCGATCAGGCGCGAGCGCGTCGCCCCTCCTGGACGCTGCTCGACGCGCCGCAGCTCGCCCTCGCGACCGAACGGCCGGAAGCGGCCGGCGAGCGCATCGACGCCCCGGCGACGCGCGACGCCGCCCGCGAGCTCGGTGCCCAGGCGATGCTCCTGGTCCAGGGGCGTACCGGCACGAGCGCCATGGGCTCCACCGAGGTCCTGCTCGAGCTCCGGCTGGTGGCGCTCGACGGCGGCGCGCTGCTCTGGAGCGCCAGCGGCAGCTCCGAAGGCAGCGGCCTCACCCGCAAGCACGCCGCTCGCCTCGCCGTGCGCGCCGCGCTCAAGAAACTGCCCGAGTA
This sequence comes from uncultured Thermoanaerobaculia bacterium, assembly GCA_964481735.1. Classification (GTDB taxonomy): domain Bacteria; phylum Acidobacteriota; class Thermoanaerobaculia; order Multivoradales; family JAGPDF01; genus JAGPDF01. Next base: position 18,837 of record CAYZWR010000034.1, on the reverse strand, counting down.
GGGCCGCATTTCCTCCGACGGGCTGCTCGACGCGACGTCGCGCAAGCGGAGCGGATTCGTGCGATCGTGGCATCCGTCAGGCAAATCCAGGAGGCGCCCGATGAACCTCTGGCTCGAGCTCGATCGCCGATTTCACCGGTTGGGGCTGGTGGACACGAAGCTGGCCCAAGCCGGCACGTTCTGCGTCGCCCTCGTCGTGGCGAAGGTCTTTCCGGCTCTTCTGTCGATCAGCGTCTGGTGGTTCGTCGCGGCGGCCGTGGCGTGCGCGGCGAAGCCGATGACGGTCTTCTTCTCCCGGCCCACGACTTAGCCGAGAAACCGGCGGCCGAGCCCCTGGACGGCGCCCGGGCGGGTCTCTCGACCGGCCTTCGCCGGCCGGCCCCGTCGCCGATCCCTGCGGTAGAGTCCGACCCGATGCGTTGCCCCTTCTGCGGGACCAGTGAAGACCGGGTCGTCGACTCGCGGGAGAGCCGCGATCGGGGGACGATCCGGCGGCGGCGGGAGTGCCTCGCCTGCGGCCGGCGGTTCACCACCTACGAGAAGGTCGAGGAGATCACCTACCGGGTGGTGAAGAACGACGGCACGCGGCAGGACTTCGATCGCACCAAGCTGTTGCGCGGCCTCGAGCGGGCCTGCGAGAAGCGGCCGGTCTCGCCTCGCCAGCTCGAGGAGATCGTCGACGCCGCCGAGGCGCTGCTCACCGAGAAGGAGGACCGCGAGATCTCCACCCGCGAGATCGGCGCCTTCGTCATGGAGCGGCTGCGCGAGCTCGACCAGGTGGCCTACGTCCGCTTCGCCTCGGTCTATCGCCGTTTCGAGGACGTCGGCGAATTCATGGCGGAGCTGAAGACGCTGCTCCAGCGGAAGGGCGAGCCGTGAAGCCGCGCGAGACCCCCGCCGACGAGGCGCCGCGGCTGCCCGACCTGCTGCCCGTCCTGCCGCTCAAGGACGCGGTGCTCTACCCCTACATCATCGTTCCGCTCTCGCTCGGCCGCGAGAGCTCGATCCGCGCCGTCGACGAGGCGCTGTCCGACAGCCGCATGGTGCTGCTCGCCGCGCAGCGCGACCCCGAGGTCGAGGAGCCCGAGCAGGACGATCTCTACCCGGTGGGTACCGCCGCCTCGATCATGCGCATGCTCAAGCTGCCCGACGGCCGCATCCGCCTGCTCGTCCAGGGGGTGGCGCGGGTGCGTATCGAGCACCTCTCGCGCGCCGAGGACTTCGCCCAGGCGCGGGTCGCTGCGGTCGCCGAGCCGGCGCTGCCCGAGCCGACCCTCGCCGTGCAGGCGCTGGTGCGCTCCGCCAAGGAGAGCATGGACCGCATCGTCGGCCTGGGGAAGGGCGTCTCCCCCGAGGTGATGGTGCTGGTCGCCAACCTCGAGGACCCCGGGCGGCTCGCCGACCTCATCGCCAGCAACCTCGAGCTGACCATCCCCGACGCGCAGCGCATCCTCGAGATGTTCGACCCGCTCGAGCGGCTCCGCCAGGTGGCCGAGCTGATGCAGCGCGAGATCCAGCTGCTCACCATGCAGCAGGAGATCTCCTCCCAGGCGCGCGGCGAGATCGACCGCTCGCAGCGCGAGTACTTCCTGCGCCAGCAGCTGCGCGCCATCCAGCAGGAGCTGGGCGAGGAGAACGAGCTCGCCGAGGAGGTGGCGCGCTACCGCCAGCTCGCCGACGAGAAGGGGTTGACCGACGAAGCGCGCGAGGAGATGGAGCGCCAGATCCGCCGGCTCGAGCGCGGACACCCCGACAGCGCCGAATCGTCGGTCCAACGCACCTACCTCGACTGGCTCACCGGACTCCCGTGGCGCATCACCAGCGAAGACCACCTCGATCTCACCAACGCCCGCCGCATCCTCGACGAGGACCACTACGACCTCGAGAAGATCAAGCAGCGCATCCTCGAGTTCCTCGCGGTGCGCAGGCTCAAAGGGGACGCGCGCGGACCGATCCTCTGCTTCGTCGGCCCGCCGGGAGTCGGCAAGACCTCGCTCGGCCGCTCGATCGCCCGCGCCATGGGACGCAAGTTCGCCCGCCTCTCGCTCGGCGGCGTGCGCGACGAAGCCGAGATCCGCGGCCACCGCCGCACCTACGTCGGCGCGCTGCCGGGACGGATCCTCCAGGCCTTGAACCAGTGTGGGACCTCCAATCCGGTCTTCATGCTCGACGAGATCGACAAGGTGGGGTCCGACTTCCGCGGCGATCCCTCCTCGGCGCTGCTCGAAGTGCTCGATCCGGAGCAGAACTCGACCTTCCGTGATCACTACCTGGGCGTCGCCTTCGATCTGTCGAAGGTCCTCTTCGTGACCACCGCCAACCTGCTCGAGCCGATCCAGCCGGCGTTCCTCGACCGGATGGAAGTGCTGCGGCTCTCCGGCTACACCATCGAGGAGAAGGTCGTGATCGCCCATCGTCACCTGATCCCGAAACAGCTGGCCGAGAACGGGCTCGCCCCGAACCAGCTCGCCTTCACCGACCCGGCGCTGCGCAAGATGATCGCCGGCTACACCCGCGAGGCGGGGCTGCGCGGGCTCGAGCGCGAGATCGCCGGGGTCTGCCGCAAGACCGCCGTGGCGGTCGCCGGCGGCTCGGCGCGGCGCGTCGGATTGGGGCCGCGCGGGGTCGAGAAGTACCTCGGGCAGCCCAAGTTCCAGAGCGAGGACCTGCTCGAACGCGACCGGGTCGGGGTGGCCACCGGCCTCGCCTGGACCGCCGCCGGCGGCGAGCTGATGTTCATCGAGGTGCTCGCCACCCCCGGCAAGGGGCAGTTGCTGCTCACCGGCCAGCTCGGCGAAGTGATGAAGGAGTCGGCGCAGGCCGCGCTCTCCTTCGCGCGCGACTGGGCGGCACGGCACGGCCAGGAGGCCGACTTCTTCACCAAGAACGACCTCCACGTCCACGTGCCGGCGGGGGCGATTCCCAAGGACGGCCCGTCGGCCGGCATCACGGTCGCGACCGCCATCGTCTCGGCGCTCACCGGCCAGCGGGTCGACCGGCGCCTCGCCATGACCGGCGAGATCACCCTGCGTGGCGAGGTGATGGCGATCGGCGGCACGAAGGAGAAGCTGCTCGCCGCGCAGGCCGCCGGAATCCGCGCCGTGCTCCTGCCCAAGCTCAACCGCCGCGATCTCGAGGAGGTCCCGGACGGCGCCAAGCGCGCCCTCGACCTGATCTTCGTCGACTCGATGGAGGACGTGCTGGCGCGCGCCCTGCTCGCGCCGCGCGCCGGCGAGCGTCGCGGCGCGCCACCGCGACGCGCCGCGCGGCCGGGCGCCCGGAGCGTGGCGGCGCGCCGCGCCGCCCGGAAACGCGCGCGGTGAGCGGCGAGGAACAGCTGATCGCCTGGCTGCGCGGCCGGCTCGGCCGCGGCGAGCTGTTGGGCGACGACACCGCGACGATCCCGGCGCTGCGGCGCGCGGTGGTCACGGTCGATCAGCAGAGCGAAGGGACCCACTTCTACCCCGGGCTCGCGCCGGCGGCGCTGGCGCGCCGCCTGCTCGCGATCAACCTCTCGGATCTCGCGGCGAGCGGGGCGGCGCCTCGCTTCGCCTTCCTCGCCCTCGCGGCGCCGCACGGCTTCGATCACCGCGCCTTCTTCCGCGCCCTGCTCGCCGCGGCGAGACGGCATGGCGTCGTCCTGGCGGGCGGTGACCTCGCGCACGCCGAGCGGATCCACCTCGCGCTCACGCTGATCGGCGAACGCCCCCCGGGCGGTGCTTCGCTGGGGCGCGAGCGGGCGCGGCCCGGCCAGCGACTCTGGCTCGGCGGCCCGGTGGGCGAGTCGGCTCTCGGCTCCGAGCTGGTGGCGCGCGGCGCGCGTCTCGCCGGGAGCGGCGTTCTGGGGCTGCCCAAGCGGGTCGCGGCGGGGCGCGCGCGGCTGGCCGGCGCGGCGCGGCGGGCGATTCGCCGCCACCTCCTGCCCACCCCGCAGCTCGCCCTCGGCGCCTGGCTCGCCGGGCTCGGGCGGCGCGCCGGCGCCGCCATCGACCTCTCGGACGGCCTCGCCAAGGACCTCCACCGGCTGTGCGCCGCGAGCGGCGTCGGCGCGGAGCTCGACCTGCGCCAGGTGAAGCGGGTCGTCGCGCCGCGTTTCGTCGGGCTCGCCCAGGCGCTCGGGCTCGATCCGATCGCGGTGGCGCTCGCCGGTGGCGAGGACTACGTGCTGCTCTTCACCCTGCCCGAGGGGACCCTGCCGCCGCGCGCCTTCCGCGCCCACGCCGTCGGCCGCATCACCCGGTCGCCCGAGGTCCTCTTCCTCGACGCCGACGGCGAGCGTCACCCGCTGCCCAACCTGGGCTGGGACCACCTCGCCGGCTAGCTTCCGGGCGTGGTTTCGATGGCCAGCTCGCGCACCAGGTAGGAGAGCGCCTGGCGCGAGAGCCCGAGCCGGCGCGCCGCCTCGGCGCGATTGCCCCGGGCGGCGACCAGGGCGTTGCGCACCGCGGCGCGGCGAAACTCCTCCACCGAGCGATGGTAGTCCCCCACCGCCAGCTCGCCGTGCGGCTCGAGGTCGAGATGGCGGCGCTCGATCGTCGCGTCGCCGGCCAGCGTCGCCGCGGCCGACAGCACGTGACCCAGCTCGCGCACGTTGCCCGGCCACGGGTAGGCGAGGAGCGCTTGCCGCGCCTCGGGCGCCAGCCGGAGGCGGGGGCTGCGCTGCCGCAGCTTGGCGAGGAAGTGCTCGGCGAGCAGCAGCACGTCGTCGCCCCGCTCGCGCAGCGGCGGGATCGCCACCGCGCAGACCTTGAGGCGGTAGAAGAGATCCTGGCGGAAGGCGCCGCAGCGCACCATCTCGGAGAGATCGCGATGCGTCGCGGCGACCACGCGGACGTCGACCTTGCGCGGCATCGTCTCGCCCAGACGCCGGATCTCGCCCTCCTGCAGCGCGCGCAGGAGATTGCCCTGCGCGACCGGCGCCAGGTCGCCGATCTCGTCGAGGAAGACGGTGCCGCGATGCGCGCTCTCGAAGATGCCGGCGTGGGCGCGGTCGGCGCCGGTGAACGCGCCGCGCGCGTGCCCGAAGAGCTCGGAGAGCGCCAGGGTCTCGGAGAGCGCCGCGCAGTTGAGGGTCATCCACGGCCCCGAGGCGCGCGGGCCGAGGCGCCGGATCTCCTGCGCCGCGAGCTCCTTGCCGGTGCCGCTCTCGCCGAGCAGGAGGACCGGCATCTCGCTCGCCGCGAAACGCTGCAGCCGCTCCACCGCGGCGAGGAAGTTCGGCGAGCGGCCGATCAACGGCCCGTCGCCGGGTTGCGGCGCGCCCGGTGGCGCGGCGGGCGCGAGGTCGCGCGCCACCAGCGCAAAGGCGGCGCGCAGCGCCTCGTCGATCGCCCCGGCCGCGAGGAGGAGCACGCCGCCGCCAGCCGGCGCCGAGAGCTCCTCGACCGTCTCACCGCTCCCCTCGACCAGCCGCCGATCGCCCCCCGGACCCCGCCAGATCAACCGCGCTTCGGGGTGGCCGAGCGCCCGCAGGAGCTCGGCGAGCGCCGCCGGATCGGCCGGCGGATGTCCCACGTAGGCGCGCAGCGCCCGCCAGCCGCCGCACTCGCCGCGTTCCAGGAGCGCGGCGTACCGCGTGGCGCCGAGGCGACGGAAGTGCGTGGCGGCAGCGGCACGCTCCGCCTCCGGAAGCACGCCGGGCGCGACCAGCTCGAGGTCGAGCACCAGGCGCGCGCGGCGGAAGCCCTCCAGCCGGTCGAGTCTGGCGAGCGCCGCGGCGGACGGGGGCGTGCCGTCGAGCACCGCCTGCCAGAGTGGTGCGACCTCGCCCCGCCGCGCGAGCTCGCGGGCCCGCTCGTGGCGGCCGGCGAGGGCGTAGAGCGCCGGGAGCTCCTCGGGCTCGAGCTCGGCGAGTGCCTCGCGCGAGATCCCGGTCAGCTCGTGGACCGCCTCCTCCGGCCGTTCGAGCCAGCCCAGGGCGCGGGCGGCGAGCACCTTGAGGTTCGCCCGGTGGTCGTCGCTCCCCCAGCGCTCCTGTTCCGCCAGGAACCGGCGGTAACGCGCCAGCGCGCTCTCCGGCTGGCCGCGCACCAGGTCGAGCCGGATCCAGAGCCCTTCGTCGAAAGCGAGGCCGCGGCGGTTCCCCGAGCGCCGATTGTGCTCGGTCGCGGCGCGCAGCAGCGGCTCGACGTCGAGCAGGCGGCCGTTGCGCAGCCGGACGTCGGCCAGGTTCCACTGCGCGAGGGTGAGAGCGAGCGGGCCGTCGCAGAGCCGCAACAGCCGGGCCGACTGGTGGAAGGCGCGCTCGGCGCGCGCGAAGTCGCCGCGCCCGGAGTAGCCGATGCCGAGGTTGTTCCAGGCGCGCCCCGCCTCGAACCGGCGCATCCGCCGCCGGCGCGCGAGCAGGAGCGCGCGCGAGTGCTCGACCACCGCGTCGCTCGTCTCGCTCTCCAGCGCCTGCCAGACCTTGACCTCGTGCCAGCGCCAGGCGAGCTCGGGCCGCTCGCGGAGCGCCTCGGCGGCGAGCAGATGGCGCTCGGCGGCCGCCGGGTCTTCGCGATCGAGCGCCGCGGTCGCAGCCAGCAGGTGGGCCAGGAGCTTGCCGTCGCCACGCGTCGCGGCGAGCGCCGCGGCCGCCCAGTCGGCCGCCGCCTGGCGTTCACCGGCGAGCGCCAGGACACGCAGCACGACGTCGCCCGCCGCGAGCCGCTCGGCCGGCGTGAGATCCGCCGCTTCCAGCCGGCCGACGGCGTCGCGCGCCGCCGCGAGGTCGCCCAGCAGCAGATGACAGCCGGCGGCGAGGGTCAGCGCGGCGGGGTCCTCGCGCCCCCCGAGCACCAGCAGCGCGGCTTCGAAGCGACCGAGGGCGTAGAGCGCCTCACCGTAGGCCAGTTGCTCCTCGGCGGACCTGGGCGGCGCCTCGCGCCAGCGCCGAGCGGCCTCTTCCAGGCGACCCGACGCCGCGAGCTGACGAGGCGAGGCTTGCGCCGCGGCGCTCGACGGGTCGTCGCCCGCCATGCGCCGCCGGCGGACGGCGGGCGGGCCGGCGAGCCAGAGGCTGGTCCGTCCTTGACGGGCGAGCCCACCGGCGAGCGCCTGCCGAGCCGCGGTGAACTCCGGGCGCCAGAGGAACGGCGCGGCGTCGAGGATCCGGCCGATCGCCTCGTCGGCCGACATCGGCGCGAGCGTTCCCTGCCAGCTGGCCAGCAGGTCGCGCGCGGCGCGCCGCGCTTCGCCCCGGCCGGCGATCCGCTCCGCACCGCGGAAGAGCGCCAGCAAGAGAGTGCGCAGGTGCTCCTGCGCGCTCTGGCGGGAGCCACCCGGCCGCGCCGCGAGACCGCTCAAGACGCCCGCGCGATCGACCGCCGCGCCCTTCCAGCCTCCCGCCAGGCTCCAGCCCGCTGCCTCGCAGAGCGAGAGCAGACCGGCGGCCTGGAGCAGCACCGCCAGTCGCGCGCGATCGCTGAGCGGCGCCTCGCCCGGCGGCTGCCCCGTGGCGGGCGCCAGCGCCGGATGGACCAGGGCCTCGGCGGCGCTCATCCGGGCTCTCCCAACCAGCCGGCGAGCTCGCGCCAGAACGTGGGATAGGACTTCGCCACGCACCCGGGCTCGGCCACCCGGATCCCCGGCCGCCGGAGCCCGACCAGCGCCATCGCCATCGCGATGCGGTGATCGCCGCGCGGGTCGACGGTGACCGGCGCTTCGGGGGGCCGCGCCGCGGCCCAGAGGCCGGGAATCACCAGTCCGTCGGCGAGCTCCTCGACCGCGGCGCCGGCGCGCGTCAGCTCCCCCGCCATCGCGGCCAGGCGGTCGCTCTCCTTGATGCGCAGGTGCGCCACGTTGCGGATCCGCGTGGTGCCGCGCGCGAAGGGGGCGAGCGCCGCGAGCGTCGGCACCTGGTCCGGCAGGTCCGCCAGATCCCCCTCGAAGGCGACCAGCCCGCCGCCCGCGACGCGCACCCCCGCGGGCCTGGGCTCGACGCTGGCGCCCATCGCGGCGAGGATCTCGAGCAGCCGGCGGTCCCCCTGGTGCGTGGCGAGCGACACCCCGCTGAGCAGGATCTCGCCGCCGGCGAGCGCCGCGGCGGCCGCCGGATAGGCCGCGGCGGAGAGATCGGGCTCGACCGCGAGGCGCCCCCCGGCGAGCTCGCCCGGCGTGACGCGAAATCGGTGCTCGGCCGGCCGCTCGATCCTCGCCCCCTGGCGCGTCAGCAGATCGAGCGTGAGCTCGACGTAGGGCGCCGAGACCAGCCCCTCCACGGCGATCTCCACCCCGCGCCGCGCCTGAGTGGCGGCCATCAAGAGCGCCGAGAGGTACTGGCTCGACTGCGACGCGTCGAGGCGCGTGGAACCGCCCTCGAGCGTCGCGCCGTGCACCACGAGCGGGGCGAATCCAGGCTCGCCCAGGTAGTCGATCCGCGCACCGAGCGCGCGCAGCGCGTCGACCAGCGGCCCCACCGGGCGCTCGCGCAGGCGGGTCACACCGTCGACCCGCCAGTGTCCGGAGCGCGTCGCGAGGCTCGCGATCAGCAGGCGGAGCATCGTGCCGGCATTGCCGCAGAAGAGCTCACCGCCAGCGGACGGCGCCGCCGCGGGGTCGATCGCCACGCCCTCCCGACCCCGCTCGACGCGGCAGCCGAGACGTTCGAGAGCCGCCAGGAAGAGCGCCGTGTCCTCGGCCTCCAGCGGGCGCTCGACGAAGGTCGGCCGCGCGGCGAGCAACGCCGCGTTGAAGCAGCGGTGGGTCAGGCTCTTCGACGGGGGTGGGGTCGCCCGGCCGCGGACGCGCCGCCCGGCCGGCACCGCCACCGCCTCAGTCGAGCTCCACCACGAGTCCGTCATAGCCCAGCTCGATGCCCGGCGGCAGCGGCTCGCGCAGCGCGCCGTGATCGACGTCGTGCGCCAGGTGGGTGAAGATCGTCCGCGACGCCCCGATCCGCTGGGCCGTGGCGACCGCCTCGGCGAGACTGAAGTGGGTGGGATGCGGGCGATAGCGCAGCGCCGAGAGAATCAGCACGTCCAACCCGGCGAGGAGCGGCCAGCTCGCCTCCGGGATCCGGTTGACGTCGGTGAGGTAGGCGAAGCGCCGGCAGCGGTAGCCGTAGACCTCGAGATCACCGTGCCAGGCGGGGATGGGGAGGAACTGCTCGTCGAGCAGCGGGAAGGGCGAGCGCACCGGATGGAGCGCGAGGCGCGGCTTGCCCCCGCCTTCCTGCGACTCCTCGAAGACGTAGGAGAAGACCTGGCGCAGCCGGTCGAGCGTCGCCGCGGAGGCGAAGCAGGGGATCGTCCCGTCCTGCCGGAAGTTGAACGGGCGCAGGTCGTCGAGCCCGAAGATGTGATCGGCGTGGGCATGGGTGTAGAGCACCGCGTCGACGCGACGCAGGCCCGAACGCAGCGCCTGCTCGCGCAGATCGGGCGGAGTGTCGATCAGCACGTTGCCGCCCGCGAGCTCGAGCCAGAGCGCCGGACGCAGCCGCCGGTTCCTCGGGTCGTCCGAGCTGCAGACCGCGCAGTCGCACCCCACGACCGGCACGCCGGTCGACGTGCCGCTGCCGAGCATCGTGACTCTCAGGACCCTTCCTCCAAGAATGGACGGGCCAACGTTAGCACTCCGGCGGCGCTCACGCTCCGCCGAGCCACTCGACCTGCCGGGTGCGGAACCAGGCGTCGAGCAGGCGCACTTCGCCGCCGCCGACGCGCCAGACGTGCGGCTCGTGGAAGTGCCCGAGCAGGAGGACGTCGTGCCCCTCGGCGAAGCGGCGCTCGGCGTAGCGGCGGATCGCCGCCTCGGGTACCACCGCCTTGTGCCTGAAGTTGGTCTGCGAGAGCCGCCGCTCGGTCGCGTCGACGAAACGCCCGACGATCGCGCGCGGCAGGTGGCGGATCACCGTTTCGACCGCCCAGCTCTTCGACAGCCAGCGCCAGGCGAGGTACTGCCGGTCGCGGTCGTTCAGTCCGTCGCCGTGCACCGCGAGATACCGTCTGCCGCCGCTCGCGAAAGCGGTTTCGGCGCCCACCGAATCGAACGCGGCGCGATAGGGCCCGTCGGCGAGGAAGAAGTCCCGGTTGCCTTCGACGTAATCGACCCGCAGGCCGCGCGCGCGCAGTCCGCCGAGCTCGGCCACGAGGGCGCGCACCGCCGCGGTCTCGTACTGCGGGAAGCCGATCCAGGCCTGGAAGAGATCGCCCAGCAGGAGCAATCGCTCCGCGCCCGCCGCCGGCAGCGCGGCGAGCTGCTCGAGCAGCGGCTCGACTCCTCCGCCCGGGCCGCCGATGTGCGCGTCCGCCACGATCGCCGTGCGCATGCCGAGGAGAGGATAGCGCCTCGCGGCCCGCCCCAAAGGAGGGGAGCCTCCCCCACCGGCAGACGTTCTCCACCGCGCAGGGGGGCCCTACGCTGGAATCGGCCGGATGGCGCGGCCCTCCCGTGGAGGAAGCGATGGCCAAGCCGCTCAACAACCTCGTGGTCGGCAGCTCGCTCGAACCGGCGAGCGACGTCGTCGTGGCGAGCGCCCTCGGGCTCGCCCGGCTCGCCGGCGCCCGTCTGCACGTGGCGCACGCGTACGTTCCGCCGATGCCCTACGTTGGCGATCCCTTTCCGGTCGCCTGGGCGAGCGACGAGCTGGTGGCCAAACACGAGGACGACCTGAGGCAGGCCCTGGCGGAGCAGGCGGTCCGCGCCGGCGCGACGCCGGGCGAGGTCGCCGGCTTCCATCTCTCGCAGGGCCCGGCGCACCTCGCGCTCGAGGAGATCGCCCAGCGCGTCGGAGCGGAGCTGGTGGTCGTCGGATCCGCCGAGAGCGGGTCGCGCCTCGGCCGCAGGATCCTCGGATCGACCGCCGACCGCCTGTTGCGCCACGCCCGGCGGCCGGTGCTGTTGTCACGCGGAACGTTCGCCGAGCCGCCGCGCCGCGTCCTGCTGCCGGTCGACTTCTCGGCGGCGTCGACCGACGCCTTCGCCTGGGGGCTCGGCCTGCTGCGCGAGCTCTGCCGCGAGCGGTGGCCGGCGGTCGAGGCGCTGTTCGTCCTGCTCCCCTTCCCGCAGCAGATCCCGTTGCAGTTCACCGCCGAGCAGGTGAGCCGGCTCGCCGCCGACGAGCTCGAGCGGCTGATCGCCGAGCACGGCGATCCGGCGAGCGTCCGGCCCCGGGCGCGCACCGGCAAACCGACCGAGGAGATCCTCGCCGAGATCCAGGAGCGCTCGACCGACCTGGTGATTCTCGGAACGCACGGCCGGAGCGGCATCGAGCGCTACCTGCTGGGCAGCGTCGCCTGCGAGGTGGCGCGCGAGGCGCCGGTTTCGGTACTGGTGGTTCCGCCGCGGGCGCGGTAGCGTCCGCCCGTGAGCTATCGCATCCTGCCGCACACCGCCGACTGGCGAGCCGAGCTCGAGGCCCGGGACCTCGACGGCCTCTACCAGAGCGCGGTCGATTGGGTGCGCGAAACGGTGGTGGGGAGCTCGCCGGTCGAGGCGCGCGAGGTGCGCACTCTCGACCCTTCGGGCGAGGACGACGAGGAGCGCTTCTTCCGCTTCGTGCGCGATCTCGTCTTCCTCTACGACGCCGAGGGCTTCCTCGCGGCGCGAGTGGAGCGCGGAGCCCCACTCGTCCTCCTCGGCGACCGCTTCGACCCGATGCGCCACACCAGTGAGCGGCCGGTCAAGGCGCTGACCCGCCACGGCTACCTCTTCGAGCACACCCCGGAAGGCTTCCTCGCCGAGCTGATCCTCGATCTGTGAGTCGCCCCCGCGACGCCGGCACGCCCCGCGCGCCTCGCCGCTTCGCCGGTGAGCGCGTCGACCGGTATCGCTACCGCATTCCGCGCCAGGGCGAGATGCGCGGCGATGCGCTGGTCTTCGCCGACGAACCCCTGCTCGCCGACCTCGAGGGGGACGAGGCGCTCGGCCAGATCGTCAACGTCGCCCAGCTCCCGGGCCTGGTCGGTCCCGCCATCGCCATGCCCGACGTGCACTGGGGGTACGGCTTCCCGATCGGCGGCGTCGCGGCGTTCGACCCGCGGAGCGGGGTGATCTCGCCCGGCGGGGTCGGGTACGACATCAACTGCGGCGTGCGGCTGCTCGCCGTCCCGCTCGCCGCCGAGGAGGCCGCGCCCCGGCTGCGACGCCTGGTCGACCGCCTCTTCACCGACCTCCCGGCGGGCGTCGGCTCGGCGCGTTCCGATCTCAGCCTCGCCGACCGCGAGCTCGACCGGGTGCTCGCCGACGGCGCCGGTTGGGCGGTCGGGCGAGGCTATGGGACGGCGCAGGATCTCGAGGCGATCGAAGCCGGCGGCCGGCTGGCTCCGGCCGACCCGGGCCAGGTCTCGGCGCGCGCGCGGCAGCGCGGACGCGACCAGCTGGGGACGCTCGGCTCGGGCAATCACTTCTGCGAGATCGGAACGGTCGAGGAGGTCCATCACGCCACGGCGGCCGAGGAGCTCGGGCTCGGGCTCGGCCGTCTCGTCGTCCTGATCCACTGCGGCTCGCGCGGCCTGGGTCACCAGACCTGCGACGACTTCCTGGATCGCATGCTGGCGGCGAGCCGCAGGTACGGCATCGAGCTCCCCGATCCGCAGCTCTGCGCGGCGCCGCTCGGCAGCCCGGAGGCCGAGGCCTACTGGGGGGCGATGAACGCCGCCGCCAACTTCGCCTTCGCCAACCGGCAGGTGATCACCCACTTCGTCCGCGGGGCGCTCGCCGCGACCTTCGGCGAGCGGGTGGCGGAGGGCACCCGGCTGGTCTACGACGTGGCGCACAACATCGCCAAGCTCGAAGAGCATTGGGTCGGCGATCGCCGGCGCCGGGTCTGCGTGCACCGCAAGGGAGCGACGCGCGCCCTGCCCCCAGGGCACCCGGAGCTCGCGCCGCGCTTCCGCGAGCTCGGCCAACCGGTGCTCATCCCTGGCGACATGGGGCGCGCGAGCTACGTGCTGCTCGGCACCGAGCAGGCGGCGCGCGAGACCTTCGCCTCCTGCTGCCACGGCGCCGGCCGCCGCATGTCGCGCCACGCCGCCAAGCGCGCGGCGAAGAGCCGCGACCTGGTCGCCGAGCTCGCCGCGCAGGGGGTCGTGGTGCGTGCCGCCAGCCGCGCCACGGTCGACGAGGAGATGCCGGAGGCCTACAAGGACGTCCGCCGGGTGGTCGACATCGTCGCCGGCGCCGGCATCGCCGAGATCGTCGCCCGCCTCCGCCCGCTGGGCGTGGTCAAGGGGTGACGCTCAGAACAGCTTGATCTTGCCGCGGCTCGCGAGCTCCTTGGCGACGGCGGTCGAGACCGCCTCGGCGAGCGCGAGGAAGGCCCGGGCATGCGCTCCCTCGGGCTCGGCGACGAGGATCGGCGTGCCGGCGTCGCCCCCCTCGGCGATCGCCGGATCGAGCGGGATCGAGCCCAGGAACTCGGTCGCGAGCTCGCGCGCCGTGCGCTCGCCGCCGCCGCTCCTGAAGATGTGGGTCTCGTGGCCGCACTTGGGACAGACGAACGTCGACATGTTCTCGACGATGCCCAGCACCGGCACCTCCACCTTGCGGAACATCGCCAGCCCCTTGCGGGCGTCGATCAGCGCGACGTCCTGCGGCGTGGTGACGATCACCGCCCCCGCCAGCGGGATCTTCTGGGTGACGGTGAGCTGCGCGTCGCCGGTGCCGGGCGGCAGGTCGAGCACCAGGATGTCGAGCGCCCCCCACTCCACGTCGCCCAGCATCTGCTCGATGGCGCGCATCACCATCGGTCCGCGCCAGATGACCGGCGTGTCGGCCTCGAGCACGAAACCGAGCGACATCAACTTCACGCCGAACTTCTCGAACGGACGGATGCGCGTGCCGACGACCGTCGGGCGATCGACGATGCCGAACATGGTGGGCACCGACGGGCCGTAGATGTCGACATCGAGCAGCCCGACGCGCTGGCCCAGCCGGGCGAGCGCCACCGCGAGATTGGCGGCGACGGTCGACTTGCCGACGCCGCCCTTGCCGCTCGCCACCGCCACCACCGCTTCGACCTCCGGGATGAGCCCGGGGTCCTGGGCGATGGCGCGCGAGCCCGACTCCGCCCGCGCCGCCGGCTGGGCGAGCTCGAGCTCGACCGCGACGCGGGTCACGCCCGGCACCGCGCCCACCGCCCGCTCCGCGTCGGCGCGCACCTGATCGGCGGCGCCCGGGTTCTGCGTGGTGATGGCGAGCGAGATCCGCACTTCGCCTTCGCGGCAACGGACCTCCTTGACGAAGCCGAAGGAGACGATGTCCCGGCTCATGCCGGGGAACCGGACCGTCTTCAGCGCCTCCCAGACCGCGGCCTCCCGCTCGCTGCTCATCGTCGTTTCCTTTCCGGCGCCGCCGGGCGCCCGTCAGACGCCTGCCGGCGCCGTTTCCTGCGCGAGCTCGACGCCCGCGAGCTGCGCGACCGTCCGCTCGACCTCCGCGACCAGGCCGTCCAGCTGGCGGACCGACCGTTCGCGGACCACGATCGGCTCTCCCAAGCGTACCGTGATCGTCCGCGGGCGGATGAGGAAACTGTGCCGCGGCTGAACGGCGAGCGCGCCGGCGATGCCGATCGGCACGATCGGCCAACCGCTGCGCAGCGCGAGGAGGAAGCCACCGCGCTGGAAGGGCAGCAGCCGGCCGTCGAGCGTCCGCTCGGCCTCCGGGAAGACCACCAGCGAGGCGCCGGCCGAGAGGTGCTCGAGCGCCGCCGAGAAGCTGCGCCGGGCCGAGACGCGGTCGTCGCGGTCGATCGGGACGAAACCCCCGGCGCGCATCGCCCAGCCGAAGACCGGAATGCGGAAGAGGCTCCGTTTGGCGAGGAAGCGCGCCGGATCGGGGAGCGCCACGAGCAACGCCGGGATGTCGAACAGGCTCTGGTGATTCGCCATGAAGACCCGGCGCTCGCCGGCGAGCCGGGGCGCCGCGCCGTGCACCTCGAGGCCCACCCGGCTCGCGGCGAGGAGGCCGCGCGCCCAGAGCCGCGCCACCCGGTAGATCGGATCGCCGCGCCGCGGCAGGAGCGCCGCGACCAGCGCGAGCAAGGCGCAGGCGACCGAGCCCACGATGAGGTAGAGGTTGCCGAGCACGGTCGCCACGATCACCCGCCCGAACGCGGGCCGATCGGGCGCTGCGGCCGGGCGGCCGGTGGGGTCGGAAGAGGTCAAGGGTCGTCCAGGTCGCCTGTTAGAATCGATTCATGCCCGCTCA
This sequence comes from uncultured Thermoanaerobaculia bacterium, assembly GCA_964481735.1. Lineage (GTDB taxonomy): Bacteria > Acidobacteriota > Thermoanaerobaculia > Multivoradales > JAGPDF01 > JAGPDF01. The sequence goes on along the minus strand of CAYZWR010000034.1, from coordinate 3,711 downwards.
ACCCGCCGAGCTCCGGCCCCTCGCCTTGAGCCTGAGGATCGGAGCCGCCTACGACTTGGGCTTCGCGCTCACCTTCGTCGCGGCGCCAGGGGCGATCGGCAGCCTGCTCCACCTGCCGCTGCCGGGAGAGCGATTCTATCTCTGGCTCGTCGCCATCCTGCTCGCCGTGCTCGCCGGCTTCTACCTGCTGGTCGCGCGCGACCCCGCCCGGCACCGCGAGCTGGTCTGGATGACCGTGCTCGGACGGGCGGCCGGCGCCGCCGCGCTGGCCCTCGCCGCGCTCGGGCGGAGCGATCTCGCCGGGCTCTGGCTGCCCGCCGCCGGCGACCTCGCCTTCGCCATCGTCCACGGCGTGCTCGCGCGGCCGCTGCGCGCATGAGAGCGCTCGCGGCGCTTGCCGCCGCCACGCAACCGGCGGGCCGCTTCGCCGAGCAGGCCGGCCAGATGGCCGAGCTCGCCTGGCGCAGCCTGCGCACGATGGCGACGCCCCCCTACGAGCTCGCGGCGGGACTGCGCCAGATGGAGCAGATCGGCTACCGTTCCTTCGCGGTCGCCGCCATCACCACGATCTTCACCGGCATGGTCCTCGCGCTGCAGACCGCGCTCGCCCTGCCCGGGCTGGGCGTCAAGTACTACATCGGCATGGTGGTCTCGAAGTCGCTGGTGCGCGAGCTCGCTCCGGTGCTCGTCGCGCTGATCGTCGGCGGCCGCATCGGCTCGGGCATGACCGCCGAGCTCGGCACCATGAAGGTCACCGAGCAGGTCGACGCGCTGCGCGCCATGGCGGCCGACCCGGTGCGCAAGCTGGTGGCGCCGAAGCTCGCCGCCGCGCTGATCATGCTGCCGGCGCTCACCCTGCTGGGCGATCTGCTCGGCATCCTGGGCGGGATGCTGATCGCCGTCGTGCAGCTCGACCTGACCGCGACCTTCTATCTCAACGACGTGCTCTCCTCGCTGACCCTCCAGGACGTCGGCAGCGGGATCGGCAAGTCGGTCTGCTTCGCCTTCTTCATCACCATCGTCGCCTGCCACCACGGCCTCACCGCGCGGGGCGGCGCCAACGGCGTGGGGCGAGCGACCACCAACACGGTGGTCGTCGCCTCGATCCTCATCCTGGTCTCCGACTTCTTCCTGACCAAGCTCTTCTACCTGTTGTGACCGCCCCGCTCTACTCCGTCCGCGCGCTCGCCAAGAGCTACTCCGGCCGGCCGGTCCTCGCCGGCGCCGCGCTCGAAGTGGCGAGGGACGAGTGCCTGGTGGTGCTCGGCCGCTCGGGGAGCGGCAAGAGCGTCCTGCTCCGCCTGCTGATCGGGCTCGAGCCTCCGGACACCGGGTCGATCCGTTTCGACGGCCAGGAGATCGTCGGGCTGGCCGAGCGGGAGCTCCTGCCCTTGCGGCGCCGGGTCGCCATGCTCTTCCAGAGCGGCGCCCTGTTCGACTCGATGAGCGTCTTCGACAATCTCGCCTTCCCGCTGCGCGAGCACCTGCGGCCCACTCCCGCCGCGGTCGCCGAGCGGGTCGGCGAGCTGCTCGATCAGGTCGGCCTGGCGGGCATCGGGGCCAAGATGCCCTCCGACCTCTCGGGTGGCATGCGCAAGCGGGTGGCCCTCGCCCGCGCGCTCGCCCTGGATCCGCAGGCGGTGCTCTACGACGAGCCCACCACCGGCCTCGATCCGATGACCGCGGCCTCGATCGCCCGCCTGATCGGGGCGACCCGCGCCCGGCGGGGCGGCACCGCCGTGGTGGTCACCCACGACCTCGCCCTCACCCGCGCCGTCGCCGACCGCGTCGCCTTCCTCGACGGCGGTAGATTCCGTTTCGTCGGCACGCTCGCCGAAGCCGAAAGCGGGCGCGACCCCCTGCTCGCCGATTTCCTCGCCGGAAGGGAGCTCGAGGACAATGACTGACACCCAGCGCGCCGCCCGCCGAGTCGGCTTCCTCCTGCTCGCCGCCCTGGCCGTCGCCGCCGCCGCCATCCTGCTGATCGGCGAGCGGCGCAACCTCTTCGTCCGCAAACGGGCCTACCTCATCCAGTTCGCCTCCGTCTCCGGCCTGCAGACCGGCAGCGCCGTGCAGCTCGACGGCGTCGGCGTCGGGTCGGTCGACCGCGTGACGCTGCCCCAGGAGGTCGGGTCGAGCGAGATCGACGTCCGCATCCTGGTCGACGCCCGCTTCACCCGGCGCATCCGCGGCGACTCGATGGCGCGCATCCGCACCCTCGGCCTGCTGGGCGACAAGTACATCGAGATCTCGACCGGCACCGCGGCCTATCCGGAGGTGCCGCCGAACGGCGAGATCGGCACCGCGCCGGTGACCGACGTCGAGCAGCTGCGCGCCTCGGGCGAGGACGTGGTCAACAACGTCGCGCGCATCACCGAACAGCTCACGGTCATCCTCGGACGCATGGAGCGCGGCGAGGGGTTGCTCGGCGAGCTGACCAAGGACGTCGAGCCCAACCGCAAGGTGACCACCGAGTTCCTGGCCGCCCTGGATTCGGTGCGCGCCCTGGCCGACGAGATCCGCAAGGGTCCGGGCCCCCTGCCCCGGCTGCTCAACGACGCCGAGCTCGGCGCCAAGCTCGAGGGCACGGTCGACCGGCTGGATCGCCTGCTCGCCCAGGCCGAGGCCGGCGAGGGCGCCCTCTCGATGCTGCTCACCGACGCGGCGGCGAAGCAGCGCCTCGAGCGTTCGCTGATCCATCTCGAGCAGGCGACCGCCGACATCGCGGAGACGGCGCGCTCGCTCAAGGAGTCCGAGGCGCTCCTGCCGCGATTGCTGAACGACGAGGCCTACGGCCGCGAGCTCGCGGCGGAGCTCAAGTCCCTGGTCGAGAACCTCAACCGGGTGGCCGAGAAGCTCGATCACGGCCCCGGTTCGGCGGCGCAGATCATCAACGACCCGGAGCTTTATCAGGCGATGAAGGACATCGTCTCCGGAGTCGACGAGTCCAAGATCCTGAAGCGCCTGCTGCGCAACCGACAGCAGGCCGGGGCCGAGAAGCGCCTGGAGAGCGAGCTCGATGCCGCGCCCCCGTCGCAGCCCTGAGCGCTCCGGCCGGAGAGCTGCGATAGGCTCGATGCGAGCTCCCTGCGAGGACCACCCGCGACCATGACGCGTCACATCCTGATCACCGGCGGCGCCGGCTTCATCGGTTCGCACGTCACCCGCCGCCTGCTCGAGCGCGGCGACCGGGTCACCGCGCTCGACGACTTCAACGACTTCTACGATCCGGCGCTCAAGCGCGAGAACGTGCGGCCGCTCGCCGGTCGGGAGGAGTGGCGGCTCGTCGAGGGGGACATCCGCGATGTCGCGCTCGTCGACCGCACGTTCGCCGAGGGGCGCTTCGACGGCGTGATCCACCTCGCGGCGCGCGCCGGCGTCCGGCCGAGCCTCAAGGAGCCGATCCTCTACGAGGAGGTCAACTGCATCGGCACCCTGCGCCTGCTCGAGGCGGCGCGGCGCCACGGACCGGCGAACTTCGTCTTCGCCTCGTCCTCCTCGGTCTACGGGATCAACGAGAAGGTCCCCTTCTCCGAGGACGATCCGGTCGACCTGCCGATCTCGCCCTACGCCACCACCAAGCGCGCCGGCGAGCTGCTCTGCTTCAACTACTCGCATCTCTACGCCCTGCGCACCTCCTGCCTGCGCTTCTTCACCGTCTACGGCCCGGCGCAGCGCCCCGAGATGGCGATCGCCAAGTTCACCGACCTG
>CAYZWR010000033.1:0-29724 GCA_964481735.1 uncultured Thermoanaerobaculia bacterium | reverse complement strand
GCCGCGTTCGCCCCGGCGAGCGCTCGCTCCACCGTGAACGGACGATCCGCATCGGCCTCGCGCGGTGGAACGCCAGCGAGCAGTTCGTGGAGCAGCGCGCCCAGGGCGTAGACGTCGGTCGCCGGGGTGATGACGCCGCCCGCCGCCTGCTCCGGCGCGGCGTATTGCGGCGTCATCGCGCGCAGCAGGGTGGGCGGCGCGCTCGCGTCGCCCTCGGGCTCGAGCAGCTTGGCGATGCCGAAATCGAGCAGCTTCACCCGGCCCTCGCGATCCACCATCACGTTGGAGGGCTTGAGATCGCGGTGCACGACCAGGTTCTTGTGGGCATGCTCGACCGCCGCGCAGACTTCGAGGAAGAGCCCGATCCGCTCCTCGACCGGCGCCCGCCGCTCGCGGCAGGCCGCGGTCAGCGTGGCGCCTTCGACCAGCTCCATGGCGAGATAGGGGACGCCGTCCTCGGCGACGCCGCCGTCGAGCATGCGCGCGATGCCGGGGTGCTCGAGGCGGGCGAGGATCCGCCGCTCGGCGAGGAAGCGCTCGTAGAGCTCGCCGCGCGCGCCGCCGGCCGACAGACGCTTCACCGCGGCGCGCTGGACGAAGCCCTCGCCCCGTCGTTCGGCCGCGTAGACGATCCCCATGCCGCCCTCGCCCAGGACGCCGAGCACCTGCCAGGGTCCGATCCGTTCGAGGCCGGGCGCCTCGGGAAGCGGCTGGACCAGCTGCGCGGCGACCGCGCCCAGATCGGCGTCGAGCAACTCGTCGCGCGCGACGCTCGCCGCGAGCAGCGCCTCCACCTCCTCGGCGAGGCCGGCATCCTGGTCGCGCAGGCGCGCGACGTACGCCGCTCGCGCCGCGGGCTGGTCGAGCGCCAGCGCCTCGTCGAGCCGGGCGCTCACCGCCCGCCAGCGCTCGGCCGCGGTCGTCACCGCGGGTCAGCCCGCCCGCACGCCGCGCAGGTCACGCAGCAGGAAGGCGCGCGCCTTCTCCCAGTCGCGCCGCACGGTGCGCTCGTTGCGGTCGAAGAGCTCGGCGAGCTCGGCGTCGGTGAGCCCGGCGAAGAAGCGCGCCTCGACCAGCCGGGCGAGCCGCTCGTCCACCGCCGCGAGGCGCTCGAGGGCGCGGTCGAGCGCCACGACGTCATCGGCCACCGCCGCGACCGCGGCGTCCCGTTCGTCGAGCTCGACCACGATCGCGCCGCCACCCCGCTTCTCGGCGGAGCGGGCGCGCGCCGCATCGACCAGGATCTGGCGCATCGCCCGCGCCGCGAGGGCGAAGAAGTGCTGCCGGTCCTGGACCGCCAGCGTTCCCCCGGCCGAGAGCTTGAGGAACGCCTCGTGCACGAGCACCGTGGTCGAGAGGGTGTCGCCGGGGCGGCTGCGGGCGCGCTGACGCCCGGCCAGCCGCTTGAGCTCGCCGTAGACCGCGGCGAAGGCGCGCTCGAGCGCGCCGGACTCGCCAACACGTGCCGCCGCGAGCAGCTGAGTGACGTCTTCGGCCAACTTGGCCGCACGATATGGCCGGCCAGCGCCCGGTGCAAGGTTTGCCCACGGTTCCCCGCCGCTTCGAATCCACGGATTCCGCGCGCGAAACCGGGCGCCGGCCGCGCCTCGCGACGCGACCCACCCGTTGGGGTGTGGACGGGCGCGGCGATCGGCCTACGCTGGTGGATGGACCTCTCCCGATCCAGGGGGTGGGTCGAAACTGCCGGGCACCTGTCCCGACCAGGGCACTGCCGGCGAAAGCCGGCGTCGCAAAGCTTCGGGTCCTCGCCTCTCCGGCCCGACGGCCAGGGCTGGAGATCCAAGACGGCCGAGCCGCCGGAACGTCGCTCGGTGGGCGCTCAGGCGCCCGAGGAGGGGCGAGATGTTCCCACGGTTTGGCTCCCGGATCGGTCTCCTGGCGATCGCGCTCGCGCTCGTGACGGCCCCCGCGATCGGCTGGATTCCCGGACCGACGACATCGTTCACCTTCAGCCGATTCGACGCCGGCTACTATCCGAACAACCTCCAGGTCTACTTCCTGGGCGGTCGGCTGGGTGACGGCACGACCGACGGCAGCATCTGGAGGTTCGACCCGGCGACCGGCGCCACCACCGACACCGGAGTCGACCTGCCGGTGCCGGTCTCCAACTACACCATGAACCTGCTTCGCGACCTGACCGGCTGGGGCTTCTACGTCTTCGGCGGCCGCGACAGTGCCGGCGCCAACGTCCGCACCGTGCAGGTGTTCTACCCCGACACCGGAGTCGCCGTGGCGCTCCCCGCCGACGACGACTTCCCGAACCCGCTCGGCTGCCTCGGGGCGCTCAACGTCGTCTACGACGACAAGGCTTACGTCGTCGGCGGTTTCTACTCCCTCGGGCCGACCTACAACCATGGCGAGACCTGGCTCTTCAGTCCACGCAACGCCTCGGGCAGCCGCTGGTCGCGGATCGCCAGCGCCGACCTCTCCACCGCCCGTTCCTACATCATGGGCGCCGTGCTCGACGGCAAGCTCTACGCCGTCGGAGGGAGTTGGCACGACGGCTCGGGCCTGGTCAGCGTCGCCACCGTCGAAGTGCTCGATCCCAAGGCGGCGGACCCGGCCTGGAGCGACGCTGACGTGGCCGATCTTCCCGAGGTCTGCTCGGAGGGGCGCGCCTGGGTGGTAGATCATCGCGGCGCCTACCTCGCTCCCGCCGACTCCGGCGGCATCGGCGGGCACCTGCTGGTGACCTGCGGCGGCTGGCCGACCGAGAACGATCACACTTACCTGTTCCACGGCGAGACCGGCACGTGGGAGCCGGGAGATCCGCTCCTCGTCCCGCGCCGCGATTTCGCGGCCGAGCTCCTGCCGCCGAGCACCGAGACCGCGACCGGGATCTGGCTCTGGGGGGGGCGCTCGGGAAGCGACACCGAGTTCCTCAACACCTCCGAGGTCCTGCCGCTGCGGGCTTCCAACTGCGACCTCCTCCTGGTCGACGACGACATCGACAACGGCAGCCTCTGGGAAGGAGGATGGCCCTACTACTGGACGGCGCTCGACGAGCTCGGCTACTACCCGACGTTCTACTGGCACGACCTCTGGGGAACGCCCACCCTCGCGACGCTACGCAACTACGAAGCCGTCCTCTGGTACACCGGCATGGCCTCCAGCGAGGTGGTGACCGCAGCCGACGAGGCGCAGCTCGTCCTCTACCTGCAGCAGGGCGGCAATCTCCTCCTCTCGTCGACCGATCAGCTCTACGCGCACGGCCTGACGACGCTCACCTCGACCTATCTCGGCGTGGGCACCTACACGAACGACGTTCAGCTCCAGGTCGCGCACGGCAATCCGGCCGACCCGATCTCGTCCCATCTCGGCATCTACGCCTTCGCGCCACCCAACGACTGGGACATCTACTGGAGCGGTCAGCTCTACTCGGACGAGGTGCACGCCGCCGCGGGCACAATCGAGACCCTGGTCTGGGAGACCGTGCACACGCCCAACGCGCTCCGCAAGCAGGGCGTCAACTATCGGACGGAGTTCCTCGCCTGGCCGTTCGAGTTCGTGAACACCCGTTCCCAGCGCGCGGAGCTGCTGGGCAACGTGCTGCACTGGATCTGCCCGGTGCTCAAGGACGGCTTCGAGTCGGGCGGCTTCAGCGAGTGGTCGAACACCGTGCCGTGACGTGCGGCCGGGTCACCCGTGCCGCCGAACGGCGCGCCGGCCGGCGAGCCGCGAGCGGAGGAGGGCGAGACCGAGGGTCAGCGGATTGACCCGCGCCGGCGGGGCGAGAGTGCCGGCCAGGTGCTGGCGCAAGGTCTCGCCCCGCCGGAGCTTGCCCGAGGAGGTGCGCGGCAGCGTCCCCGGCGCGAGCACGAACACGTCGTCGACCGGGAGCCCCACCGCCGTGAGCACCGCCCCGCGGCAGTGCTCCGCGAGCTCGGCGTGCAGGCTCGCTGCGAGCCCGCGCCGGTGCTCGACGAAGAGCAGCACCTGCTCGGTGTCCCTCCCGTCCGCCAGGTGGCTCACCGCCACCGCGCAACCGCGGCGGACTCCCGCGACCCGTTCGACGGCGAGCTCGACGTCGGCCGGCGCGTGGTTCCGGCCGCGCACCAGCAGGATGTCCTTGGCGCGACCGGTGAGGTAGAGCTCGCCGGCGAAACGAAAGCCGAGATCGCCGGTGTCGAGCCAACCCTCGCGGAGCGCTGCCGCGGTCGCCGCGGGCTGTCCGAAGTACTCGCTCAAGAGCGCGGGCGAACGGACGAAGATCCGCCCGACCCGTTCCTCACCCACGAGCGCGCCGCTCGCGTCACGCAGCTCGAGCTCCACCCCGGGAATCGGGCGGCCGACCGAGACGATCTCGCGCCCCGCCTCGGCCGTTCCGACCGTTCGCGCGCGCCCTTCGCCGGCGAGCGCCGCACGATCGAAGCGCGCGCTGGTGAAGCCCTCGCCGAGGCGCGGAAAGGTGACCGCAAGGGTCGCCTCCGAGAGGCCGTAGACCGGCGCCAGTGCCCGCGCGTCGAAGCCCCAGCGCGCGAAGCGCGCCGCGAAGGCGCGCAGCACGTCGGGCACCACGGTCTCGGCCCCGCAGAGCGCGATCCGCCAAGCGGAGAGGTCGAGGCCGGCGAGCTCCGCGTCGGCGATCCGCTCGGTCGCGAGCGCGTAGGCGAAATTGGGCGCCGGCGAGATGGTCGCCCGGTAGCGCGCGATGGCGCGCAGCCAGAGCGCCGGGCGGGCGACGAACTGCTCCGGCGGGATGAGCGTGAGCACCGAAGGGCGCTCGAGCGCCGGCAGCACGCAGCCGGCGAGCCCCATGTCGTGGTAGAGCGGCAGCCAGGAGACCCCGGAGTGGCGCACCCCCCCGCCGTCGGGCCAGAAGGCGTTGAGGGTCAGGACGTGGGCGAGCACGGCGCGTTGGCTGAGCGCGACCGGCTTCGGCTCGACGGTGGTGCCCGAGGAGAACTGGATCAGCGCGAGATCCTCGGGGTGCCCGTCGGTCGAGAGGCGTGACCCTCCGGGCAGGCCGGCGAGGTCGCTCGCGCCGAGCGGTGGGCGGGCGAGCTCCAGGGTCTCGCCGAGCAGCGCGAGGATTCGCCGCTCGGCGAGCAGCAGCCGGGCGTCGACCGCGCGCAGCATCGCCGCCGTGCGGAGGTGGTACTCGGAAAGCCGGCCGAGCCGCACCGGCGGGTAGAGCGGCACCGGCACCGCGCCGGCGAGCAGCGCTCCGAAGAAGGCGACGACGAACTCCGGGGAGGTGGGGAAGACGAGCGCCACCCGGTCGCCGGGCACGATGCCTCTGCGCGCCAGCCCGCCGGCGATCGCGGCGCTCCGCTCGCCGATCGCCGCCCAGGGCCAGAAGTCCTCGCGCTCCTGGCGATCGAGGAAACGCAGCCCCGTCTCCGGATGATCCGCGGCGCGGCCGAGCAGCCGCTGCAGGGTGTCGAGCCGCATCGCCCGGGCCCTACTGCGCGAGCTTCTCCTCGAGCAGCGCGACGAGATCGCCGATCGTCACGATGCGCGCCTCGTCGGCCGGCTCGAGCACGACGCGGAAGCGGTTCTCGACCTCGGCGGCGAGAGTGAGGAGCTTCAGCGAGTCGCAGCCCAGGTCCTCGACCAGGCGCGCTTCGGGAGTGATCGCGCCGCGCAGGTCGAGGTGCTCGCGCGCCACCGCCGCGACCGCGGCGAGGATCTCCTCGCCGGTCATCGCACCCTCGGCAGGAAGCGTCTGCGGTCGCCGAGGCGCGCCCGATAGTCGCTCGCCTGGGCGAGCGCCGCCTCTTCGCGCGGGATGCGCAGGGCGAGCAGCAGCGCGCTCGCCAGGCTCCAGACGAGCGCGGTGAGCCAGGCGGTGTGGACGAGCGGCAGGGCCGCCATCTCGAGCGTCACCGCGATGTAGTTGGGATGGCGCACGAAGCGATAGGGCCCGCGGTCGACCGCCGGCTCGCCGGGGATCACGATGATGCGCGTGTTCCAGCGGTCGCCCAGCGTCGCGACCGCCCAGTAGCGCAAGCCCATCGCGACCGCGACGCACCCCGTCGCCACCGCCGCGAGCGCCGGCAGGAAGGGACGATCGAGCCACGCGACCTCGAGCGGCGCGGCGACGAAGAGCAGAGCATGCACGGCCACCATGGTGGCGTAGAAGGCGCGCCCCTCGACCTCACGTCCGCCGCGTGCCAGCGCCCGCCGGCCGTTGCGCCACGAGAGCCCGACTTCGAGCAGCCGCTCGCCGCAACAGGCGGCGAGCAGCGCGAAGAAGAAGAGCCGGGAAGGGCTCACCATCGCAGCAGCACCAGTTCGCTGCAGAAGCCCGGCCCGAGCGCGAGCAGCATGCCGTAGCTGCCGGCCGGCGGCCGGCGGGTCGCCATCGTCTCCTCGAGCACCAGCAGCACCGAGGTCGAGGAGAGGTTGCCCACCTCGGTGAGGCTCTTCCAGGTGAGCGCGAGGGCTTCGCGCGGCACCTCGAGCGCCGCTTCCATCGCCTCGAGCACCTTCGGCCCGCCGGGATGACAGACCCAGGAGACGATGTCCTGCCGCGCTAGTCCGCGCTCGGCGAGGAAGCGGTCGACGTCGGCGCGCAGATGGCGCTCGACCACCTGCGGCACCTCGGCGGAGAGGACGATCTGGAACCCGTTCTCGTCGATGTCCCACCCCATGACGCGCTCTGAATCGGGGTAGAAGATCGATCGGGTGGCGAGGATCTCGGGACCGGCGGCACTGCGCTCGTCGCCGACCACGATCGCCGCCGCGGCGCCGTCGGCGAACAGCCCCGACGCGATCAAGTTGGGGATCGACAGATCCTGGCGTTGCAGGGTGAGCGAGCAGAGCTCGACCGAGAGCAGCGCCGCGACGTCGCCGGGGAAGCCCCGCACGTAGTCGGCGGCCCGCGCGATGCCGGCGGCACCGGCGACGCAGCCCAGCCCGAAGATCGGGATGCGCTTGAGATCGACCGGCAGGCGCAGCCGGTTGATCAGCCGCGCATCGACCGTCGGCGTCGCCACGCCGGTCACGGTGACGAAGAAGAGGGCGTCGAGCTCGGCCTTCTCGACTCCGGCCTGGCCGAGCGCCCGCTCGAGCGCCCGGCCACCGACCTCCTCGGCGACCCGGATCCAGGCGTCGTTCGTCTTGCCGAAGGTGGTGAGCGCGGGATACTCCTCGAGCGGCAGCGCGAGGTGACGGCCGCCCACCATCACGTTGCGGTGCAGCTGCTCGAGCCGCGCGTGGTTGAAGTAGCGCTCCCGCCAGTGCTCGGAGAGCGCGGCGAGCAGCGTCTCCTGGTCGTAGTAGTGGGGCGGCAGCGCCGAGCCGACGGCGGCGATTCTCATGGCGCCTCGCGCGGCAGGGCGGCGCGCGCCAGGGCCGCGACCGCCAGCCCGGCGAGCGGCTCGACCAGCAGTGCGCCGCGGGCGAGCTGCCAGAAGGGCTCGGTGGGCAGCCGGGTCATGGCGGCGATCGCCAGCACGAGCAACGGGCCCCGGAAGGTCCAGGCGATGGCCCCGGCGGTGAGCCCGTCGAGCCACCAGCTCGCGGTACGCCCCGTTATCAGGAGGACGAGCGCCACCAGGGCGAGGGCCTCGAGCGTCCAGCCGAGCAGACGATGTACCGGCGACAGACCTTCGGGACGCGCCACCCCGCGCGCCGCCAGCGGCCCGAGATCGGGCGCCCAGTCGAGCGCCTCGAGCGCCACGGCGCCCAGCGCGAAGACGAGCAGGGCGAGCGGCAGGGCGAGGGCGAGGAAGCGGAGCAAGGCCCCCGATCCTAGCGCGCCCGGCGCGCGTTCCTGGTTGGACCGTCCGCAGCGGGGGCGGTATCCTGCGCAGCGGCCGTCTGTCGCGGCCAAGGAGGCGGTCGCCGTGTCCACCCCACCATCCCCGCTCTCCGCCGCTCCCGCGACGGGGCGGCGCACCGCGGAGCTCTCGTCGCTGCTCGACGAGGCCATGGCGCTGGCGCGCGACTTCCTCGCCCGCGAGCCCGCGGCCGGCGACCCGGCGACCCGCGACCCCGAACGGCTCGCCGCCACGCTCGATCTCGCGCTCGGCGAGCGGGGCCTGCCGGCGCGCGAGGTCCTGGCGCGCCTCGGCGAGGTGCTCGCGGCGACCCCGTCCACGTCGAGCTGGCGCTTCGTCAATCAACTGTTCGGCGGGCGAGAGCCGGTGGCGACCGTCGCCGAGATGCTCGCCGTGCTTCCCAACGTGTCGATGTACACCTTCAAGGCCGCCGGCGCGCAGATCCTGGTCGAGCAGGAGCTGCTGCGCCACATGGCGGCGGTGGCCGGCCTGCACGGCGCCGAGGGCTGCTTCACGCCGGGTGGCTCGCTCGCCAACCTCCTCGCCCTGCTGCTCGCCCGCAACGCGGCCGACCCGGCGGGGCGCGATGCCGGGTTCCGGGGCGGCGAGCTCACCGTCTACACCTCCGAGGAGGGGCACTATTCGATTCCCAAGGGCGCCGGTATCGTCGGCCTCGGGCGACAGCAGGTGCGGAAGGTCCCGGTCGATCCCGACGGACGGATGGACCCCGCGGCGCTCGCGCAGGCGCTCGAGATCGACCGCAGCGAGGGGTTCCGGCCGGCCCTGATCAACGCCACCGCCGGGACCACCGTGCGCGGCGCCTTCGATCCGATCCAGCCGCTCGCCCGGCTCGCCCGCGAGCACGGCGCCTGGCTGCACGTCGACGGCGCGCTCGGCGGCAGCCTGGTGCTCTTCCCGGAGCGCTCCGCGCTGCTCGACGGCCTGGAGCTCGCCGACTCCTTCGCCTGGAACCCCCACAAGATGATGGGCGTCCCGCTGCAGAGCTCGCTGCTGCTCGTGACGCGCCGCGGGGCCCTCGCCGCGAGCCTCGACGAGACCGCCGACTACCTCTTCCAGGCGCACGACGACGAGCTCAATCCGGGGCATCGCTCGCTGCAGTGCGGGCGGCGCAACGACGCGCTCAAGCTCTGGGCCGCCTGGTTGCACCTCGGAGACCGGGGTTGGGCCGAGCGGATCGGCCGCCAGCTCGCGCTCGCTCGCCTCGCTGCGGAGCGCATCGCCGCCGACCCGGAGCTCGTGCTCGCCGAGCCGCCGCCGTCGATCAACGTCTGCTTCGAGGTGCGCGGGCGCTCCAGCGAGGCGGTCTGCGACGCCCTGGATCGCAGCGGCCAGCTGAAGATCGGCTACGGCGTGGTGCGCGGCCGGACGGTGCTGCGCCTGGTCTGCGTCAACCCGGAGCTCGAAGCGAGCGATCTCGACGCCCTCTTCGCCGAGATCCAGCGCGCGGCGCGCGCGCTTCCTCCGGGCGACAACCGGGTGGACTGACCGGCCGGGCGCACCCCTTCCTGGTGGGGGGGGGTTGACAGCCCCCTGAATGTTCTATATTTTTAGAAACATGGAAGTGACCATGGCGATCGAACGGCTGGCGGCGCTCGCCCAGGAGACCCGGCTCGCGGTCTTCCGGCGGCTGGTGCAGCAGGGCCCCACCGGCCTCGCGGCCGGCGAGATCGCGGCGGCGCTCGCCGTGCCGGCGCCGACCCTCTCGTTCCACCTCGCCCAGCTCGAGCGAACCGGACTGGTCACGGCCCGCCGCGAGGGCCGCTCGATCCGCTACGCGGCCGACTACGACGCGATGCAGGAGCTGCTCGCCTACCTGCTCGAAAACTGCTGCCAGGGAGCGTGCGCGCCGGCCGGCGAGCCGCTCGTCTCCCTGCGACGGAAAGGAAAGCAACGACCATGACCCCGAATCCCCTGCAGGCACCGGAACAGCTGGTGGAGGCGGTACGCGACCGCTACGGCAAGATCGCGACCGGAGAGATCGCGGGCTGCGGCTGCGCCTGCGGCGGCGGCGCGCTCGCGGTCGCCGAGGAGATCGGCTACTCCGGCAGCGAGCTCGGAGCGATCCCCGAGGAGGCCAACCTGGGGCTCGGCTGCGGCGCGCCGCTCGCTCATCTGGCGCTCGAGCCGGGCGAGACGGTGCTCGACCTGGGCTCCGGCGCGGGCGTCGACGCCTTCCTCGCGGCCCGTCAGGTGGGCCCTGCCGGGCGGGTGCTCGGGGTCGACATGACGCCCGAGATGCTGGCGCGCGCCCGTGCGACCGCGGCGCGCAATGGCTTCGCCAACGTCGAGTTCCGCGAGGGGCGGCTCGAGGCGCTGCCGGTCGAGGACGCTTCGGTCGACGCCGTGACCAGCAACTGCGTGATCAACCTGGTGCCCGACAAGTCGGCGGTCTTCCGCGAGGTGGCGCGCGTCTTGAAGCCGGGCGGCCGGCTGGTGGTCTCCGACATCGTGCTCGACCGCCCACTGCCCGAGGCGCTCGCCAAGGACCTCCTGGGCTGGGTGGGCTGCGTCTCCGGGGCCGAGCTCGCCGACGACTACTTCGCGAAGCTCCGCGCCGCCGGGCTCACCGACATCGAGACGCTGCGCGACGTCGACTACGCGGCTTCCCTCGCCAAGGCCGCCCCCGAGGAGGCGGAGGCGCTGCTCGGGCGGCTCGGCCTGACGCCCGGGGACGTCGAGGGCGTCATCCGTTCGATCACCTATCGCGCCCGTCGACCCGACTGAGACGCCGCGCAGCGCGCGGTGCCCGTGAGTAGAAAGACAAGGGCCGCCCACGAGGGCGGCCCTTGCACGTTGTTTCGCGGCGGAATGCGGCCCTACGGAAAGACCGTCGACCAGTGCGACGTGTCGCCGTGGCCGAAGCTCGACGAGAAGATGTAGTTCGCCTGGCACTGCGCCGGGAGCGTGAAGTCCTCGGTGACGATGCGGTCGTTCGTCGAGGCGCCGGTCGACGCCGCGGTGCCGAGCCCGCGCTCGGCGAAGGCCCGCCAGAGCTCGCACTCGTGATCGCCGTCGTAGTCGGCGACGTCGGCGGCGAGGATCGCGTCGCGCGCCTGCACGAAGCTCGGCTGGCAGGGCTGCAACTTCATGCCGTCCACCACGAGCTGGAAGGCGAAGTTGTTGCCGCCAGTGCCGTTGTAGATGTCCGGGTCGTAGCCGTCGAGATCGACCAGGTTCCAGTAGGCCTCCCACAGCATCGTCGCCCAGATGGTGCCGATGCCGTGCGGCTGCGAGTTGCCGGTGTCGGCGAGTCCGCCGTAGGTGAGCGGATTGACCGCGTTGTCGGTGGTGTAGGGATAGCGCCGGATGCCGATGTAGCCGGCCGTGTTGACCGGTTCGAAGGAGACGTAGCCGCCGACACTGCGTTCGCTGGTCCGCGTGTCGCCCGGCTCGGCGTGCATGAACAGGGTCATCCAGTCGCTCCACCCCTCGCCCGCCTGTTCGACGACCGTCAGGCAGCCGACCTGCCCCGGGCCGCCGGTCAACCGGTTCGACAAGCCGTGCCCGTATTCGTGGGCGATCACCCCCGCGTCGAGGTCGCTGTCGCGGTTGGGCAGCGCGGCGGTCGAGCTCATGGTGACGTTGACCGGGCCGCCGCCGAGCTCGGCCACCAGGAGGTTGCCGTTCGCCTTCCCGATCATCTGGGTCGGCGTCGTCACGCCGATGCCGTAGACACCGCCCGCCATGCCGGCGACACCGTTGCTGCCGTTGTTGATGATGATGGTGGCGACCGCGCCGGCGTCCTGGGCGTTGCGCGCCTTGGCGCCGAACTCGCAGTTGCCGCGCCGGAGCAGAGCGATCTTGCCGGTCACGCCCCAAGCCTGGGCCACAGCGCAACGCCCATCGGCCGTCGAGCAACAGCCGTCGTTGGGGTCCGCGCCCTGGTTGTCGACGATGTAGACCAGGTCGTTGGTCACCGAGAACGAGATGGGGTTGAACCCCCAGGAGCCGTCGTTCGAGGCCGCGCCGGCCGGGAAGTCGCGCACCGTCGGCGAATTCTCGTGGATGTTCTGCGGCGCGCTCCAGACGTACATCTGCATCCGCGGATCGTTGCCGTCCGTCGGGGTCGAGAAGTTGGCGTTGTTGGTGCCCGAGCCGTCCTGCGCGTCGGCCTGCACAGGATCGCTGCCCAGGCCGCCGCGGCCGTAGTTGTTGAACTGGAAGTTGCCCGCCACCTCGTCGAAACCGTACTGGTAGAGCACGTCGTGCACGACGTTGTTCCAGTAGAAGAGGTTCACGACCGCCGCCTCGCGATAGGTGTCGGGCCCCAGGTTGAGATCGATCGCCGGCAGGAAGTCGAGGTCGGGGAGGCTCCCGCCATTGCCCCGGATGTCCGAGCCCCCGAAGACGTTGTTGGCGTCGAGGTCGGTCTGCGCCTCCACGTTGTTGCCCCGCGTGTCGGTGAGCTCCGGACCGAGGACTCCGTTGGTGTCGTGCCAGCCGTAGGGCGAGGCGCCGCTCGCCGGCAGCGTGCCGCCGTCCTGCCAGGGATCCACGACGTCGCTGCGCGTGCCGGCGCTGTTGTCGGGCGACTCGTTGGGCGACGGGTAAACGCGGTAGGTGTCGACGTCGGCGGTCCAGTTGACCTTGCCGAGGAGCTCGCCGCTGTCGGCGTCGACCCACAGATCCCACCAGTCGGCGCTGTAGGGACTCTTGATCGAGAGGTTCCAGGCCAGCCGGATCTGATCCGACTCGGGGAGCCGGAAATAGCGCAACCGGGTGGGGATCGGCAGCTCGGAGACCGCCGGATTCGCGAACACCGCCTTCTGTTCGCGCGAGCCCGCCTCCGCCTCGAGGAGGTCGAGGCCGTTGACCGCGCCCAGGCCCAGGCGCGCCGCAGCCGCGATCACCGCCTCGTCGGCGGAGATCGACGGCGCGCTGAGCGTCTCGTCGGCGCGCCGCGCGAGCTCGGCGACGAATGAGCCGCCAGCGAAGAGCACCTTGCCGTGGCGGTCGACGTGCACGCCATACTCCGTGCCGTCGACTTCGAGACCGTGGACGCGCTGCTTGAGGTAGAAGTGCGTGATCCCGTTGTGGCGGGTGCGGTACTGGTCGGTGATCGCGAGATCGGCGAGATCCGCCGCGCTCGCGCCGAGCGCTCCGGCGTCCGCCTGCGTCTGCAGGTAGCCGAACGCGATCGCCTGCGCTGCGGCAGGGTCGACCGGCGTCGCGGCCACGGCGGCGACGGGAAGAGCGAATCCGACGAGAGCGATGAGGGAACTGCGGAGACGGGTCATGGGCTTCCTCCTGGGCTCCTTGGGATGCGAGTAGGAGAAAACTCTAACGCCCCCCTTCGACTCGGCGCAATGATGCGGCAGCATCGAGCCACGCCGGCAGCTCGCGCACGCTGGGCAGGACGGCGAGCGGGCGGTGCGGTGCGAGGAGGCTCGCGTCCTGGGCGCCGGAGAGGACGCCGAGCGAGGCGCAGCCGGCGTTCGCCGCCATCGCGAGATCGAACGAGGTGTCGCCCACCATCAGCGCCTCCTCGGGCCGGACTCCCAGCTCGGCGAAGAGTCCGAGCAGCATGCCCGGGGCCGGCTTCGAGGGCGCTTCGTCGACCGTGCGCGAGGCATGGAAGAAGGGGCGCAGGGCGCTCTTGTCGAGCTCGCGCTCGAGCCCGAGGCGTCCCTTCGCCGTCGCCACGCCGAGCAGCCGGCCCTCCTCGGCGAGCGTCCGCACCACCTCGAAAGCGCCGGGGAAGAGCGCCACCCGGTCCTTGTAGTCGGCGCGCCAGAGGCGCCGGTAGTTGTCGATCACCGCGCCGAAGCGCTCCGGCGCGACGCCCGGAAAGAGGCTCGTCATGGTCTCCATCAAGCCCAGCCCGACCGACTCGCGGATGCGCTCGCGCGGCGGCGGAGCGAGCCCGTCGACCCCCGCGAAGGCGGCCAGCGTGCAGTCGACGATCGTGCCGATGGAGTCCATCAGCGTGCCGTCCCAGTCGAAGACGATGAGGCGAAAGGAGCGCGCGCGCACGGGAGCCGCGAATCGTATCAGCGCGGTTAGACTCGCGTCATGAAACGGCGCCGCTGGCTGCGTTGGCTGCTCTCCGCTCTCCTGCTCCTCGTCGTCCTCGCGGTCGGCGCCGGGCTCTACCTGCGCCGCTCCTGGAGCACCGCCGATCAGGACTCCGGCGGCCCGCTGCGCCCCCTGCAGGCGGCCTACGACGTCCGCCGCTACGACCTCGCGATCGCGGTCGACCCGGCGACGCGCCGCGTCCGCGGCAGCAACGTCGCGACGGTCCAGGCGCTCGCGCCGCTCGACCGCTTCGAGCTTCAGCTCGATTCCCGGATGCAGGTCGCCCGCATCGCGGTCGACGGGGGCGCGGCCGAGTTCACCCACGCCGACGGACTGCTCACCGTCGCGCTCGCCCCGGCCTGGTCGGCCGGCGAGCGTCACGCGGTCGCGATCGACTACGCGGGCGCGCCGAAGGTCGCCCGGCACCCTCCCTGGGTCACCGGCTTCGTCTGGGAGAAGACCCCCTCGGGCGCGCCCTGGATCGGCGTCACCGGCCAGGGGGACGGCGGCGACGACTGGTGGCCCAACAAGGATCACCCCTCCGACGAGCCGGACGAGGGGATGTCGATCGCGCTCACCGTGCCCTCCGACCTGGTCGGCCTGACCAACGGCCGCAAGCTGGGCGAGACCGTCAACGCCGACGGCACCACGACCAGCCGCTGGGAGGTGAGCTACCCGATCAACAACTACCTGGTGACGGTCAACATCGCGCCCTACGTGCCCATCGAGGCGACCTATCGCGGTGTCGACGACACGCTCGCCGAGACGATCGTCTTCTGGGCGATCCCCGAGCACGAGGCGAAGGCCCGCGAGCTCTGGAAGAAGGCGCCCGAGATGCTCGCGGTGATGGCGCGCCGCTACGGCGAGTATCCCTTCTTGCGCGACAAGTACTGGGTCGCCGAGACCTCCTACCTCGGCATGGAACACCAGACGATCGTCGCCTACGGCTCCGATTTCGAGGACAACGAGTTCGGTTTCGACTGGCTGCTCCTCCACGAGACCGCGCACGAGTGGTGGGGCAACAAGGTGACCGCGGCCGACTGGGCCGACTTCTGGATCCACGAAGGGTTCGGCGCCTACGCCGAGGCGCTCTACGTCAACGACACGCTGGGCGTCGAAAAGTACCTCGAGGCGATGCGCAAGAAGCGGCGTGGCATCGCCAACCGGAAGCCGATCGTGCAGGGCCGGGATCTGACCGCTGGCAAGGCGTACATCGGCGACATCTACAACAAGGGGGCCTGGGTGCTCCACACGCTGCGCTACCTGGTGGGCGACGAGGCCTTCTTCCAGGTGGTCTGGCGCTTCCAGAACGACGCGCGCTTCGCCTACCGCACCGTCTCGACCGCCGACCTGGAGAATCTGGTGGCCGAGATCACCGGCCGGCGCATCGACTGGTTCTGGGAGCGCTATCTGCGTCGCGCCGAGCTGCCGCGCTACCGCATCGACCGGCTGGCGAGCGACAACGCGACCGAGTCGGTCACCATCGCGTGGGACGATCCCGGCTTCGCGATGCCGCTGCCGGTCGAAATCGACGGCGAGACCCGCCGCCTCGAGCTGCCGGAGGGCCGGGTGACGCTCTCCGTGCCGGCCGGCGCGACGGTGAAGGTCGATCCCGCCGGCTGGGTGCTCGCCGCCGCGCCGGCGGACTGAGCGCTCGCAGCCGGCGGGAGGAGAGCGCCCGCGAGCCTACTTCGGCGCGCCGCCGGGTGCCGCCTCGGGCTGCGTCCAGGCGTGCTCGGGGCGGGCCAGGATCGCGTCGATCAGGCTGGTGACCGCGTCGGCCTGGGCCTGCTTGCCCTGCGCGGCGGCGGCGTGGGCGATCTCGCGCGCCTCCGGGATCAGCTTCTGGTAGAAGCGGTCGGCGACCTCGTACATGCCGTGCCAGTGGGTGTAGTCGGGCGCCATCATCGCGGCGCCGTGGCGCGCGCGCCGTCCCTCGTGGTGCCAGAGGAAGTAGTACTCCCACTCGATCGCCTCGTCGAACTGCTTCTTGGTGATCAGCCCCTGCTTGCCGAGCTCGGCCATGATGGCGCCACCGGGCTTGGCGAACTTCTCGTTGTAGAGGACGACCAGGTCGTCGTACTGCTGGTAGAAGGACTTCACGTAGCCCGGCGCGTGGCAGGTGGTGCAGACCTTCTCCATCCGCTCGCGCTTGGCGGTCGCGCTGTCGGTGACCAGCGCGGCGCGCTTCGCCGGATCGGCCTCGGTCACCACCTTGTGGGCGGCGTCGGTGTCCATCACCAGCGAGACCGGCGGCCGGTTGGTCCACGAGATCCGCTCGCCCGGATCGTGGGTCACGCCGAGGCCGTTGGCGTTGGCCGACATGTGGCAGGTGGCGCAGGTCGGCGCCTGCGAGTAGTCCTTGCCGAGCACCCAGCTCGCGCCGTCGAGCTTCATCTGGTCCTTGAGGTCACGGTAGGCGACGCCGTGCTTCGACTCCTCGTAGACCTCCTTCTGCGGATGGTCGGGGCCGAGGTGGCACTTGCCGCAGTTCTCGGGCTGGCGCGCGCGCCGGGGCGAGAAGTCGTGCCGGCTGTGGCAGGCGGCGCAGGAGCCGCGCGAGCCGTCGAGGTTCAGGCGGCCGATGCCGGTGTTGGGCCAGCTGCCGGTGGTGAGCAGCGGACGCCCCTCGGCGTCGCGGGCGATGCGCGCGACCGCCTCGGCGTTGGTCGGCATCCCGTCCGCGCCCGGCCGGAAGTCGTCGACGGTCAACGTGCCACCGTCGGTCGAGCGAATCGCGACCTTCGCGCCATGGCACTGCATGCAGCCCGACTGGACGCTGGCCATGCCGTTGACCTTGGGGTCGGTCGCCTTGCCCGGCGTCGGCGAGTGCGGGTCGAAGGGCACGCGCGCGCCCTCGACGATCTCGGCGAGGTAGTTGTCGAGCGAGGCCAGGATGTTGCCGGCCTTGGCGTGGTGGCTGCCCTCGAACTCGGCGTCTTCCTTGGCGTGGCAGCGCGCGCAGTCGCGCGGCGTCACCACGGTGGCGATGGTGAAGCTCTCGTGGGCGAAGGCGTCGGGCTCACCGGCGGCGGCCTGGTGGCAGTCGAGGCAGGCGACACCCTGGTCGGCGTGGCCGCTCGCCTGCCAGTGCTCGACGATGCCGGGGCTGCCCTCGCGGTGACAGTCGATGCAGTCCTGTGACTTGGCGATGCCCAGGCCGGTGCCCGACGCGCCCCACGCCGCGGCGGCGAGGACGAACGCGGGCAGAACCGGCGCCAGGGCGACCGGAAGGATTCTGCCGAGTTGCATGGCGACCTCCTGAAGAGAAGTGGAGAGACAACCGGATCCTACGCCTCTCGTGAGGGACGTCACATGATCCCGGTCATGGCCGGGCGAGCCGTCCGCGGGGCTAGCGGCCGAGCGGCGTGTCGCCCGGCGCCGCGCCCGCGACGAGGCGCATCACCCCGTCCAGGCGCTCCCCGGGAGCGACCGCCGCACCGGGGCCGACGATCGAACGGCGCACCTGGGCGGCCACGCCGACCCGCGCTCCCGGAAGCACCAGGGCGTCGCTGACGCGCGCCCCCGCCTCGACGGTTGCGCCGCCCTCGACCACGACGCGCGCGAGGTGCGCCGTCGGGTCGACCGCGGCGCCGGCGAAGGTCCGCGCCGAGCGTTCCGGACGGCCGCTGAGCGCCCAGTCGAGCGCCCCCGCGAGGTAGCGCGCCGGCGTGCCGAGGTCGTGCCAGGCGCGTGCCGTCTCGAGCGCGGCGATCGCCTCGCCCGCGGCGAGGAGCGGTTCGTAGAGCGCCGAGACGATGTCCGAGGGACCGCGCGGCAGCCGCCCGACGAGCGCCGGCTCGAGCAGCGCCGCGCCGGCGAAGACACGCCGGGTGGGCGACGTCTCCCAGGCGAGGTCGCCGCGGCGGAAGGCGGTGACCCAGCTCCGATCGAGCGCCACCCCGCCGCCGAAGTCACGCGGGTCGACCGTACGCTGGAAGAGCAGGGTGGCCGCCGGCCGGTCGCGGCGATGCCGGGCGACGAGCTCGGCCACCGGCCAGCGGCAGAGGCTGTCGCCGTTGACCACCAGCACCAGGTCGGCGGCGCCGAGGAACTCGGCGAGCGGCGGCAGGGCGCCGCCGGTGCCGAGCAGCTCCCGCTCCGGCGAGTAGACCAGCGGCAGGCCGCGCAAGCTCTCGCCCAGCGCGGCGCGGATCGCGTCGCCGCGATGGTGGAGGTTGAGCGCCACCGCCTCGATGCCCGAGCGGCGCAGCCGCTCGAGCGTCCAGGCGACGAGTGGCCGGCCGGCGACCGGCAACAGCGGTTTGGGAAGGGTCTCGGTGAGCGGGCGGAGACGTTCGCCGCGGCCGGCGGCGAGCACCAGGGCGCGCAGCCGCGGCTGGCTCACCGGGGGTCCTACTTGCCGTCCTGGAAGATCATGTCGCGCGGCGCCTCGGGGTGCTCGGCGAGATAGTCCTCGTAGAGCATCAGGTAGCTCTTGCGCACCGCGGTCTGCGGATCCAGGCCGCAGCGCTTGGCGACCGCGGTCGACTTCTCGCCCTCGAACTCGACGAAGTCGCCGATCGGCGTGTGATCGAGACAGATGGTCTCCGACCCGAGCCGCCACTCCTCGCGGATCTTCTGGTAGCGGCGCACCACGTCGTAGCCCAGCGCCGCGAAGAGCGCCAGCGCGTCCTCGGCGCCTTCGATCCGGATCTCGAGCTCGCGGCGCAGTTTCGCCGGGCCGTCGAAGGAAGCCGGGCCCTTGAAGGTGACGAGGGCTCCCTGGCCGTCCCGCCGGATGCGCAGCACGCCGCCGCTGCGCGCCAACTCCCCCTTGCGGTCGAGCAGCCAGTTGTCCTCGTCGGCCGGGGGGCCGACCCGCTCCGCCTCGAGCTCGAGCAGGCGGCCGCGCAGGGTGTCGAGATCGACCTGGGCGAACTTGAGCTCGCGCTCGATGAGCGGTTTCTTGTGGCTGGTCACCGGGCTCCCAGCCGATCGAGCAACCGCGCGATCGAGCGGATGCCCTGGTAGAAATGCGGCAGGTTGAACTTCTCGTTCGGCGAGTGCAGGCGATCGTCCTCCAGCCCGAAGCCGAGCAGCATCACCGGGACCTTGAGCACCTGCGAGAACGTGCCGACGATCGGGATCGCGCCTCCGGTGCGGATGCGCACCGGCCGCCGCCCCCAGACTTCCTCCATGGCGTCGAGCGCGGCATCGGCGATCGGCCCGGTCGCGTCGACGGTGACCGGCTCCGCGCCGTGCAGGTACTCGACCTCCACTTTGACGCCCGGCGGCGCGATCTCGGCCACGTAGGCCTTCACCAGCTCGGCCACCTTGGCCGGGCGCTGGTTGCCGACCAGGCGGAACGAAACCTTGCATCCCGCGCTCGCCGGCAGCACGGTCTTCGCCCCCTTGCCCTGGTAACCGCTCCACAGGCCGGAGACGTCGCAGGTCGGTCGCCCCCAGGTGCGCTCGAGGTAGTTGTAGCCCCGCTCCCCGGTGAGCTCGGCGAGGCCCAGGTCCTCGCGCACCTCGGCCTCGTCGAAGCCGAGCGCGGCGAACTCCTGGCGCTCCCAGGCGGCGAGCGGCGCGACGTCGTCCATGAAGCCCGGCACCTTGATCTCGCCGGTCCGGCTGTCGCGCAGCGCCGCGATGATCTCGCAGATGGCGTTGGCCGGGTTCGTCACCCCGCCGCCGTAGACCCCCGAGTGCAGATCCCGGTTCGGACCCGTGGCGCGGATCTCGAAGTAGGCGAGCCCCTTGAGACCGTAGGTGAGCGCCGGGATCCCGGGCGCGTAGAGCGACGTGTCGGAGACCACCACCGCGTCGCAGGCGAGCTTCCGACCGGCGTCGGCGCGCACGAACTTCTCGATCGCCGCGCCGCCGCACTCCTCTTCGCCCTCGACGATGAACTTGACGTTGACCGGCAGCTTGCCGCGCACCGCCATCATCGCCGCGACCGCCTTGAGGTGGGTGTAGGACTGCCCCTTGTCGTCGGTGGCGCCGCGGGCGACCAGGATCTCCCCCTCGAGGGTCGGCTCGAAGGGAGGATGGCGCCATTCGCCGAGCGGATCGGGCGGCTGCACGTCGTAGTGACCGTAGAACAGGACGGTCGGCTTGTCCGGACCGGCCCCCAGCCACTCGCCGTAGACCAGCGGGTGCCCCTCGGTGGCGATCTTCTCGACCGTGAGGCCGGCCGCCTTCATCTGTCCACCAAGCCAGTCGGCGCAGCGCACCACGTCCGCCTGATGTTCCGGGTCGGTGGAGATCGACGGGATGCGCAGGTAGTCCTTGAGCTCTTCGAGATAACGCCCCTTTTCCTGCTCGACATGGGCGAAAACGTCGGCGGTACTGATCGTCATGACACCCTCTCTCTGGTTCCCGCTCGCCCCGCTCGGCGGGGTCATCCACTCTAGCAAACCGGCTGCCGGGGACCGGCGGGCGCGAGGGCGGGCGGAGTGGCCGGACCGGTCAGGGAGCGGGGGGCGCGGGCTCGGAGCCGGCACCGGCGGCGAGCAGCGCGAGCGCAACGAGGAGAACGCCGAGTCGGGCGGGCATGGGGGCGGGATTCTAGATCGAATCTCCGTCCTCGCCCCGTTCGCCTCCGGCCGCCGCCGTCCGGTTCCTCCGCTCGAGCGCGAGCAGGTTGACGCCGTTGACCAGGAGATGAGCCACGATGGCGCCCCCCAAGGCGCCGCGCCAGTGCACCCAGAGCCCGAGCAGCAGCCCGGCGGCGAGCGCGAAGAGGCTCCACCGCCGGAGGTTCTTGCCCGGCCCGAGGTGCAGCAGGGCGAAGAGCAGCGCCGTGGGCAGCCAGCCGATCGCCCCCTGCAGCGCGCCGCGGAAGAAGACCTCCTCGGCGATCGCCGAGATCA
Organism: uncultured Thermoanaerobaculia bacterium; assembly: GCA_964481735.1. Classification (GTDB taxonomy): domain Bacteria; phylum Acidobacteriota; class Thermoanaerobaculia; order Multivoradales; family JAGPDF01; genus JAGPDF01. The sequence goes on along the minus strand of CAYZWR010000033.1, from coordinate 9,122 downwards.
CCGCCAGCGCCACCGCATCGCCCCGCGAGAGCGGCGCGAGGAGCGCCGCGAGCTCGGCCTCGATACGCCGCGCCGTCGCGGAGGAGCGGCGCCAGAGCCGCCAGCCGGCGAGCAGCAGCCCGCCAAGCGCCAGGCCGCCGCCCAGGTCGATCCACCAGGTGGCGGGCTCGACGAAGAGCTCGCCGCCGAGGCGGCCGCGCTGCCAGCCGAGCCAGAGGGTACCCGCCGTGGCGAGCAGCAGGTAGAAGAAGGCCGCGGTCTCGAAGAAGGAGCGCGGCCGGGGCGCGAGAGAGGGCATGCGGCAGGCCGAGGCTAGCATCGCGCCGGATGCCGCTCCCGGCCCGGTTCGGCGGCCTCTTTTCTGGTAGCTTTGGCGCCGTTCCTCATGCTCCACGAGCGGCTTCGCTCCGCGCGCCTGGTCGCCCTCTTCCTGCTGGGGTGCCTGGGGTTCACCGCGCCGCTGCTGCGCCTCGCCTCGGGGGAGCGTTGGCTCGCCGGTCTGCCATTCACCTGGGTCTACCTCTACGGCCTCTGGGCCCTGCTGATCCTGCTCATCGCCGTGGTCGTGCGCCCGCGGGGGGAATGACGCCATGCTCACCGCCGGCGTCCTCATCGGTTCGGCGCTCGCCTACCTGGGGCTCCTCTTCCTCATCGCCTGGCGCGGTGACCGGCTCGCCGCCCGTGGCCGCAATCCGCTCGCCAATCCGTGGATCTACTCGCTCTCGCTCGCGGTCTACTGCACCGCCTGGACGTTCTACGGCTCGGTGGGCCGCGCGGCGAGCGACGGCTACGATTTCCTGCCGGTCTATCTCGGCCCGACGCTGGGCGCCGCGCTCGGCTGGATCGTCTACCGCAAGATCCTGCGCATCGCGAAGGCCGAGCGCATCACCTCGATCGCCGACTTCGTGGCGGCGCGCTACGGCAAGAGCACCTCGCTCGCCGCGGTCGTCGCGGTGGTCGCGGTGGTCGGCATCGTGCCCTACATCGCGCTCCAGTTGAAGGCGGTCTCGACCAGCTTTCAGGTCCTCTGGCAGACCACCCACCCCACACCGCTCGCCTACGATCAGCTGTCGCTCGTTTCGGCCGGGCTGCTCGCCCTCTTCGCGATCCTCTTCGGTACCCGCTCGGTCGACCTGACCGAGCAGCATGCCGGACTGGTCCTCGCGATCGCCTTCGAGTCGCTGGTCAAGCTGCTCGCCTTCCTCGCGGTCGGGTTCTTCGTCGTCTTCTCCCTGCACGACGGCTTCGCCGACCTGTTCAGCCGCGCCGCTCAGGCGCCCGAGCTCGCGGCGCTGCTCGCGCGCGACGGGGCGAGCGACAGCGCCTGGGTCTGGATGACCTTCCTGTCGTTGCTCGCTTTCTGGTTCCTGCCCCGCCAGTTCCAGGTGGCCGTGGTCGAGAACGTCGACGAGCGGCATCTGCGCACCTCGGCCTGGCTGCTGCCCCTCTACCTGCTGGTGATCAACCTCTTCGTCGTGCCGATCGCGCTCGCCGGCCGGTTGAACCCGGCGACGGCCGCGCTCTCGGGCGATACCTACGTGCTCGCCCTGCCGCTCGCCGAGGGCGCGGCGGGTCTCGCTCTCTTCGTCTTCCTGGGCGGCCTCTCGGCGGCCACCGGCATGGTCATCGTCGAGAGCCTGGCGCTCTCCAACATGGTGGCGAACGACCTGGTGCTCCCCTGGTTGCTGCGCCGCGCCGACTCGGCGGAGGCGGACTTCCGCCATCCGCTGCTCGCCACCCGGCGGCTGGCGATCGTCGGGATCCTCCTGCTCGGCCATTTCTACGCCCTGGTGGCCGGCACCGGCGTCTCGCTGGTGACCATCGGGCTGGTCTCCTTCGCCGCCGCGGCGCAGCTCGCGCCGGCGATGCTCGGCGGCCTCTACTGGTCGGCGGCCACCCGGCGCGGCGCGCTCGCCGGCATCGTCGGCGGATTCCTGGTCTGGGGCTACACTCTCACCCTGCCGACGCTGGTCTCGAGCGGCCTGTTCTCCTCCGCGTTCGTCAACCACGGCCCGTTCGGCATCGCGGCGCTGCGCCCCCACGCGCTCTTCGGTTTCACCGGGCTCGATCCGCTCTCGCACTCCCTGTTCTGGAGCCTGCTGATCAATGTCGGCCTCTTCGTCGGCGTCTCGTCGCTCGCCGAGCCCACCGCGGCGGAAGCGCGGCAGGGCCGGCGCTTCGTCGGCATCTTCCGGCGGCGCAGCGAAGCCGAGGCCCCGGCCTGGGGGGACGACGCGCCCCTCGTCGCGGTGCGCGCCCTGCTCACCCGCTTCCTCGGCGAGGAGCGCACCGCACGCGCCCTCCAGGCGTGGGCGCACGAGCACCGCCGCGACCTCTCGCGCATGGTCTACGCCGACCCGCAGCTGATGGCCTTCGCCGAGCGCCTGCTCGCCGGCACCACCGGCGCCGCCTCGGCCCGGGTCGCCCTCGCTTCGGTGGCCGAGGAGAAGCTGCTCGACGTCGGCGAGGTGGTGGGCCTGCTCGACGAAACCTCCCGCGTGCTCGCGACCAGCCGCGAGCTCGAAGAGAAATCGCGCGCCCTCGAGTCGGCGACCGCCGAGCTGCGGCGGGTCAACGACCGGCTGCGCGAGCTCGACCGGCTGAAGGACGACTTCCTCTCGACCATGGCGCACGAGCTGCGCACGCCGCTCACCGCGATCCGCGCCTTCGCCGAGATCCTGCACGACAACCCCGGTCTCGACGCCGCGCAACGCGGCGAGTTCCTGGGCATCATCGCCAAGGAGAACGAGCGGCTGAGCCGCCTGATCGTGAGCCTGCTCGACCTCGCCAAGCTCGAGGCCGACGAGTACGCCTGGCGGCTCGAGACGGTCGATCTCGCCGAGACCCTGGGCGACGCCATCGCCTCGCTCGGGCAGCTGGCGAGCGAGCGCGGCGTGCGCATCGACCGGCGTCTCGACATGGATCTGCCGCGCCTCACCGCCGACCGCGATCGCATCGTCCAGGTGGCGGTGAACCTGATCTGGAACGCCATCAAGTTCTCCCCCGAGGGGCGCGGGCGGGTGCTGATCGAAGCGCGCCGGCAGGGCGACGGCGTGCGCCTCGCCGTCTCCGACAACGGGCCCGGCGTGCCGCACGCCGAGCGCGACACGATCTTCGAGAAGTTCCACCAGATCGCCCATCCGTTCGCGGGGCGCAAGCAGGGCACCGGGCTCGGCCTCGCCATCGCGCGGCGCATCGTGGTGCAGCACGGCGGGCGCATCTGGGTGGAGGACGCCGCGAGCGGTGGCGCCCGATTCGTGGTCTCATTGCCGGAGATCCCGCCCGCGGCGGCGCCGCCGGCCGGGATTCCTGGAGGTGTGGAGTGGAGCGCCGACCGCGCGTCCTGATCGTCGACGACGAGCCCAACATCGTTCTCTCCCTCGAGTTCCTGCTGCGCCAGCGCGGCTACGAGGTGGCGGTGGCGAGGAGTGGCGAGGAGGCGCTCGCCCAGGTCGACGAGAACCCGCCGGCGCTCGTCCTGCTCGACGTCATGCTGCCCGGGATCGACGGCTTCGAAGTCTGCCGGCAACTGCGCGAGCGGGCGGGCGGCGGCGTCCTGAAGATCGTCCTGCTGACCGCCCGTGGACGCGACGCCGAGCGGGTGCGCGGCCTCGAGGAAGGAGCCGACGTCTACGTGACCAAACCGTTCTCGACGCGCGAGCTCATGGCGACTGTCGACCGCTGCCTCGATCCGGGCGCGGAATGAGGGCGCGCCGCCGGCCCGCGCCGCCGCCGGCCCGCCGGGCGGCGGTCGACGCGCTGCTCGGCGATCTGCGCGGCTCGCTCGCCAACCTGCGCGCCGCCGCCGAGGCCGCCGAGACGCTGCGCGGGGTGGGCGACGGCGAAGGGGCCCTCCGGCTCGGCCGGGTCGTGCTCGAGGAGTCGGCGCGGTCGAGCGATCTGGTCGAGAACCTCGCGCGCGCCGTCGTGCCCCGCGCCCGCTCGAGCTCGCGCCGCGCGGTCTCGGAGCTGGTCGCCGAGCTCGACCGCCGGGCGCGCGTCGAGCTCGATCTGCCGGTCGACGCGCACGCCACCGTCGAGGCGCAGACCGCGGCGGCCGGAGCTCGGCTGCTCGACGCCCTGCTCGGCGCGCTCGGCCGGCTGCGGCGCGACTTCGAGGTGGCGCGCGTCGACCTGCGCACCCGGCTGCACGACGGCATGCTGGTGCTCGATCTCGCCTGGGCGGCCGAGGAGCCCGAGCTCGCCCGGCTGTTCGAGGCGCACGGCGTGGTGCTCACCGGCGGGGCGCGCGGCGAGCCGGCGCTGCGCGAGGCGGCGCGCGCCGCGGGCGGCGAAGCCTGGCTCTCCCTCGACCGCTCGACCGCTACCGCCTCGCTGCGTCTCCTCCTGCCGCTCGCCTGAAGCCCGCCTCGGGCGGACCGCTCAGGCGCGCGCCGCCTCGACGATCTTCTCGACCACCGCCGGATCGGCGAGCGTCGTGATGTCGCCCAGGTCCTCGGTGTCGCCCGAGGCGATCTTGCGCAGGATGCGGCGCATGATCTTGCCCGACCGCGTCTTGGGCAGTCCCGGCACCACCAGGATGCGGTCCGGCGTGGCGATCGGCCCGATCGCCTGCCGCACCTGCTCCTTCAGCATGCCGACGAGCTCGTCGGACTCGTAGCTCTCGAAGTCCGGCGTCGGGATGCAGAAGGCGAAGATGCCGGTTCCCTTGATGTCGTGCGGGAAGCCGACCACCGCCGCCTCGGCGACCGCGGCGTGGGCGACCAGGGCGCTCTCGACTTCGGCCGTGCCCAGCCGGTGCCCCGAGACGTTGAGCACGTCGTCGACCCGTCCGGTGATCCAGTAGTAGCCGTCCTCGTCGCGGCGGCAGCCGTCGCCGGTGAAATAGAGGCCGGGGAAGCGGGAGAAGTAGGTCTCCTGGAATCGCGAGTGGTCGCCGTAGATGGTGCGCGCCTGCCCGGGCCAGGAGCGGCGCAGACAGAGGTTGCCCGAGACGCCGTTGCCCACGAGCTCCTGCCCCTGCTCGTCGACCAGCACCGGCTCGACGCCGAAGAAGGGGAGGGTCGCCGAGCCCGGTTTGGTCGGCGTCACCCCCGGCAGCGGCGTGATCAGGATGCCGCCGGTCTCGGTCTGCCACCAGGTGTCGACCACCGCGCAGCGCCCCTCCCCGACCACGTCGTGGTACCAGTTCCAGATCTCCGGGTTGATCGGCTCGCCGACCGAGCCCAGGACCCGCAGGCTCTGCCGCGAGTAGCGCTTCACCCAGTCGTCGCCCTCGCGCGCGATGGCGCGCAGCGCGGTGGGCGCGGTGTAGAAGATGTTCACGCCCAGATCGTCGACGATCCGCCAGTAGCGGCCGGCGTCGGGATAGACCGGCACCGACTCGAACATCACCGTCGTGGCGCCGTTGGCGAGCGGGCCGTAGACGATGTAGCTGTGGCCGGTCACCCAGCCGATGTCGGCGGCGCAGAAGAAGATGTCGTCGGGGTGATAGTCGAACACCAGCTTGTGGGTGAGCGCTGCGTAGACCATGTAGCCGGCGGTGGTGTGGAGCACCCCCTTGGGCTTGCCGGTCGAGCCCGAGGTGTAGAGCGTGTAGAGCGGCGATTCGGCGTGCATCCATTCGACCGGGCAGGTGGAGCGCTGTTTCTTGGTCTCGTCGGCGAGCCAGAGGTCGCGCCCCTGGGTCATCGGAACCTCGGCGTCGGTGCGCTGCGCGACCAGCACCCGCTCGATCGAGGCGAGACCTTCGATCGCCCGGTCGACCGTCGCCTTGAGCGGGATCCGCTTGCCGCCGCGCAGCCCCTCGTTGGCGGTGACCACGATCTTCGCCCCGGCATCGAGAATGCGGCCGCGCAGCGCCTCGGCCGAGAAGCCCGCGAAGACCACCGAGTGGACCGCGCCGATGCGCGCGCAGGCGAGCATGGTGTAGACCAGCTCGGGCATCATGGGGAGATAGACGATCACCCGGTCACCGCGTCCGACCCCATGGGCGTGCAGCACGTTGGCGACCCGCGCCACCTGGTGCTTGAGCTCGCGGTAGGTGATGGTGTGGTACTCCCCGGGCTCGTCCTGCGCCCAGATGATCGCCACCTTCTCCGGCTGGGTCGAAAGGTGCCGGTCGACGCAGTTGAAACAGGCGTTCAGCCGCCCGCCGCCGTACCAGGAGAAGTCCACCTCCTCCATGTCGACGTCGTGGATCGTCGACGGCTGGTGAAACCAGGTGATGATCTCGGCCTGCTTGCGCCAGAAGCCCTCTGGATCGTCGAGCGACAGCCGGTAGAGGCGGCGGTACTCCTCGAGCGACCGGATGTGGGCACGGTTGGCGATCTCGGGCTTGACGGGGATCATCGCGGCTCCTTTCGGGTGCGGTTGCGGGGCGTCCGGGCGCCTTCAGGTGACCTGGCGCGGATGGATCTCGGGAAACCGGCGGGCGAGCAGGAGATAGAGCTCGGCCGTGCCGAGGGCGTCGAACAGGGCGTGGTGCGCGGGGTAGCTCGGCAGCTCGAAGAAGGCGCGCGCCGCGGCGAGCGTCGTGGGCACCGACTCCAGGCGTCGCGCCGCGGCCGGCAGCCGGTCGGCCAGGTGGCCGCGGTGCTGATCGAGCGCGCGCAGGTAGAGGAGCGTGTCGACCATCGGCAGCTCGGGCGCGCGCCGCCCCACCGCGCGCGCCGCGGCGGCGAGGAAGCGCCGTTCGATCGCGCCGCCGTGGACCAGCAGCGCGCCGCCGGGGGGGAGCTGGGCGTGAAGCTCGTCGAGCAGGCGCGCCAGGCTCCAGCCACCGGCCGTCTCGCTGGGCAGGATCTGGTGGGCGCCGATCGCCTCGGCGTCACGCGGCCGGACGAGCCGCGGATCGGCCACGAGCTCGTGGCACCGCCCGCCCCAACGGATGGTCCCGTCGAGCACCGGCACGGTGCCCAGCGAGAGGATCGCGTCCTGGCTGGCGTCGAGCCCGCTGGTCTCGAGGTCGGCGGCGAGCAGTCCGGTCGGAGGCGGCTGGCGGCGACGGAAGAACACCTGGTCCTCTAGAGGGCGAAACGCTGCGGCAGGCTGGCGATCAGCTGCTGGAGGAAGCCGAAGATGTCCTTGAGGAAGCGGCGTTCCATGGTGTTGAGCTCGGCCAGGCGCAGGCGGTGCCCCGAGGGCACGACGACGCCGTCCGCGGCGAGCGCGTGCTCGAGCCGGAGGCCCGCGAGATAGCGGAACGCTTCGGCCAGCGTCGCCGCATCGGCGCCCAGCACCGGCTCGGCCTCCACCAGGCGATCGAGGGTCGACTGCGCGGCGCCGCCCGACTCGAGCGCGAAGAGCCGCGCGACGCCGACGATCAGCAGGCTGCCACGCTTCAGGTCGAAGCCGCTCCCGCCCTCCTTGAGGCCGCCGAAGAGGCCGATCGGCAGCGACCAGTTGACCAGCTCCTCGGCCAGCCGGCGCAGCAGGTGCCGGCTGCGCCCCGCCTCGCGCCGCAGCTCCGCGAGCGGCGCGAGATCGAGCTCGCCCGCCACGTGACGCAGATCGAGCAGGGTGCAGAGGTCGATCACGATCTCGGCGCGCGGCACCGCGATCCAGCCGGCCAGCCGCTGCTCCCACTGGCCGATCGGATCGTGCCAGGCGGTCGCCATGTAGCCCCCGGGGCAACGCGGGAAGCCGGCGGCGAGCAGGCCGTCGACCATGAAGCCGGCGAACCGTTCGATCCAGGCCGCCGCCCCCGCGCTGTCTCCGCCCGCCGTCTCCCGCCAGGCGATGGCGTTGTCCTGATCGGTCGGCAGCAGCTGCTCGCGCCGGCCGTCCGAGCCGTGCACCATCCAGGCGAAGGGGACCGGCGGCGCTCCGAGCTCGCCGGCGGCCGCGGCGACCAGGCGCTCCGCCAGGGTGTCGTTGAGCGTCGCCACCAGGGATCCGAGATGGGTCGCTTCGACGCCGGCGCGCGACAGCTCCGCGACCGCCCGGCGCGCGTCGCGCGCGTAGTGGGGCAGCAGCTCGAGCAGCGGCTGGCGGCGGATGCGGCGCAGCAGCGAGAGCGGCTGCCGGCTCTGCAGGCGCGCCAGATCGCTCGCCGAGACCAGACCGACGAGGCGATCCCCCTCGAGCAGCGGCAGGTGGCGCAGGCTCTGGCTGGACATGGCGAGCAGCGCGTCGAGGCTCGTCGCGCCGAGCTCGAGCACGGCGAGCGGCGCCGAGAGGATGTCGGCGACCGGCGTCGCGGGGCTGCGCCCGGCGGCGAGCACCCGATCTCGCAGATCCCGGTCGGTGACGATCCCGTAGACCGCGTGCCGCGGCAGCTCGCTCACTTCCGCCGTCTCGGCCGCCACCAGGAGCGACCCCAGTCCGAGCGCCTTCATGCGCGCCGCGGCCTCGGCGGCGGTCGCGCCGCGGGCGATCGTCACCAGCCGGCGGCTGGCGATCTCGCGCAGCGGCACCACCAGCTCGCGCGCCCCCGTCGGGCTGTCGGCGATGGTCGCGCGCAGCCGTTCGGTCAGGCCCTCGAGGAAGAAGCGCGCCGCGCCCGGCTCGTCGAGCAGGCGCTCGAAGATCGGGCGCGGCACGCGGAAGAGAAGACAGTCTTCGGCCGCCACGGCGTCGCGCTGCGGCGCCGTGCCGCTCACCATCGAGGGATAGCCGAAGCACTCGCCGGGACCCACCACCTCCAGCACCTCGCCGTCCCGCTCGAGGTGGATGCGCCCCTTGCGTACGATCCAGAGCGCGTCGGCGATCGCGCCGCCGCGCGCCAGCAGGTGCTCGCCCGCCGCCGCGAAGCGGATCTCGAGCGCCGCCTCGATCGCGTCGAGCGCGGCCGGCGACAGGGCGTCGAACGGCGCGTGCTGGGCGAGGAAGACGCGCGGATCGACCGGGGTGGCGGCAGCCGGCATGGCGCTCGCCTAGGGCCTCGTGGGCAGGATTTCGGTGCCGACGACCAGCACCAGCCAGAGGGCGAGCGCGATCCACAAAGTGCGCTGGAGCTGCTTGAGGTACGGCGTGTCGGCGCTCATCCGCGCCGCCACCGGAGCGACCAGCGGGCGGCAGAGCAGGCGCGCGAAGCCTCGGAGCTTACTCTCCGGCTTGCGGCTCGCCAGCTCGACGATCAGCCCGAAACCGAGGTAGATCAGCAGCATGTAGGCGATCAGCCGGGCGAGCAGGAGCAGCTTGACGAGTTGCGGGTCCAT